>JAWLES010000009.1:0-26639 GCA_041685935.1 Desulfobacteraceae bacterium
CCCTGCATGATGGTAACGAACCTGGAAACCTTTTCCTTTTCAAGGGCGGCGGAGTCAGGCACTGATTCATAAATCGAGCTGCTGGAGTCAGTGTCCGCAATACGGGACCGGCCCGTTTGAACGGACCGTATATGATCGGCAAACCTTGAAAATGCCTGGGTCCCCAGCACAATGTCCAGATGAGGCAGGCGCCTGAAGACCCGTTCTCCCTCCTGCTGCGCCACACAACCCGCCATGACGCTGATCAGGTGGGGTTTTACGTTTTTCAGCTTCGCCAGGGTACCCAGAAAACTGAATGCCTTCTCCTGGGCCTTGTTTCGTATGGAGCAGGTATTGCAGACCACGATATCCGCATCTTTCAGAGAATCCGTTCCGGCATAACCGAGCCTGCGCAAAACGCCGCCCAGCTTTTCAGAATCGTACACATTCATCTGGCAGCCGATGGTATATATATATGCCCTTCCCTTACACTTCATCAAACAAAAAATCCTTTCCCAGATCACTTATGATCATACCCGCCTCCCGGGAAAGACCCGGAGCGATGGCAAGACGTATTCTTCCGGTATTCGCACCCGGCTGCGAATCAATGGTGGTAACCACGGCAACCCCTTCATGGGCCTCAAAAATGAATTTGATAAAACCGATCCGCTTTCTGTCCACAATATACTCTTTCCGAATCGTCTTCATTAAGCGGACAAACTCCCGAAATTCTTTAAAAATCCTGTCCCCGTCCACCAGAAACAGATTGTCCCTTTTAAAACCAAACTGTCTTTTATACCACTTTTCTTTATTTACAATCAATATGTAATTTTTTTAACGCCTTGACAACCTGAATATTACACGTTAACTTAGCGGGAAACAGGCAGACCGAAAATTTTGAACCCATTAAACCCTATTTGAAATGAAGAACCTGATCTGCATGCTTGTGACCGCCCTGATCCTGTCATTACCGGCACCAGGGGCCCTTGCCGATGATAATGCATCTGTCGCACTCCTTTACGGAAAACTGACCGACAACGACTTCATCGAAATTCCCTTTCAGTCACCAGACTTTGAAAGTGTCCACATGCTCGGACTCTCCCTTCGAAAAGAGCTTGCCGAACTTCATGAAACAGCCGGTTTCATCCCGGAGAGACTATTTCTGGACGCAGAAGGAGTTTTGGCTGCAAAATGGGGCCGTCTCGGTGATATCGACCAGGACTTTCAGGAAATCGCAGCTTCCGTTAATCTCAGATACGATTTTCCCGAATACGTTCCTGCAGCAAACTCCATCAGCTTCGGCAACGGTCTTTCCCTGACCTCCACGGAATCAAAATTTGAAGAGAACCTGACCATAGGAGATGAAACCCGTGCCCTTTTATGGTATATGATGCTTGAAATCGATTTTGACCTGCCGGGCACGGACAAATGGAAGGCGCTTTGCAGAATTCATCACAGGTCCGGCGTTTACGGCCTCTTCGGAGGCGTGGACGGCGGCTCCAACTATATCACAATGGGGTTGCGGTACATGTTCGAATGGGATTAGATACCTGCCCGCCGACCCTTTACCCTGCCCGTACTCATGCTCTAAATTAAAAAGCAGCCAATGCAGACAGAGTGGAAATACAGAGAAGTTGATGAAAAAACGGTTGAACTGCTGGGGCGGGAACTTGGAAGCAGCAATGTTCTGGCCCGGTGCCTTGCAGCCCGCGGGATCGAAACCCCTGAACAGGCCAGGGAATTCATCAGGCCTAATTTACAGGGCCTGACCGACCCGTTTCTGATCCTGGACATGGAAAAGGCGGTTCAAAGAATCGCATCCGCCATGACCAACAGGGAAAAAATCCTGGTTTTCGGAGACTTTGATGCGGACGGGGTGACAGCCACCTGTCTTGTCAATGACTTTTTAACCTCTCTGGATGCCGACGTTTCCTGGTATATCCCCCACCGGATCAAAGAAGGGTACGGGCTTCAGACCGAACACATCCGGATGGCTGTGGAACAGGATGTGGACCTTGTCATAACTGTGGACTGCGGCTCTTCCAGCCATGATGCCATCAAGGAGGCAGCACTTGAAGACATCGACGTGATCGTCACGGATCACCATGAAATATCCGATGGTATCCCGCCTGCTTTTGCCTGCGTCAACCCCAAAAGAAAAGAATGTCCTTCCGGTCTTGATTATCTTGCCGGAGTGGGAGTAGCCTTTTACCTGATAATCGCACTGCGCAAGTTCATGCGGGAAAACAGCTTTTTTGAAGCTCTTCCCGAACCCAATCTCCTTGAGTACTGCGATCTTGTGGCCCTCGGAACCATAGGGGACATGGTCCCCTTGCTTGCTGACAACAGGGTGTTGTGCACAACCGGTATCAATGTCATGAAAAAGGGTTCAAGGAAAGGACTGGTTACCCTCTCCCATGTAAGCCGGGTGGAACTTGCCTCGGTTGACTGCGAGGATATCGCATTCCGCCTGATCCCAAGGATCAATGCAGCCGGCCGTATCTCCCATGCAAGAATATGTGTCAACCAGGTTTCGGCCACAACCGGAAACGCCCATGAAAAAGGCGCGGAAATACTGGACGGCCTGAACCGGAAACGGCAGCTGATAGAACAGGAAATTCTTGCTGAAATCGAAAAAAAAATCCTGGAAACCCCCTACCTTGCGCAGCAGCCGGCGGTCATCCTTTGGGACAAAAAATGGAACCCCAGCGTACTAGGCATTGCAGCCTCCAAACTGTCCCGGAAATACATGAAACCGGCCGTCCTCATTTCAACCCGGGAAGAACCGGCCGTGGGGTCCTGCCGGAGCATTGCCGGAGTGAATATCCACAAGGCGATCACTGAATGCTCATGCTTTCTTGAAAGATACGGCGGCCATGAAATGGCTGCCGGTATTACCATAAAATCCGAACACCTGCATTTGTTCGAAGCATGCATAAACCGCCATATTGAAGCAAATTACACTGAAGAAGATTTCAAAAGCATCCTGGATGTCGACTGCAGGCTGGCACTCTCGGATATCAGCATGGAGCTTGCCGAGGAAGTGGCCAGTATGGGACCCTTTGGAAAAAGCAACCCTGAACCTACTTTTACCTGCTCGGATATTCAGGTGGTTTCCTCGGTTATCATAGGCCGGCATCACAGGAAAATGGTGATTTCCGATTCCGGGCCTGACAGCGGTGCGGTTGTGGATGCCTTCCAGTTCAACATACAGGATACGGACAACCCGCCCAGGCGGTTCAGCAGAATCGCATTCAAGCTGAAAATCAACAAATTCAAAAAAAGAGCCTATCAAATTATTATCCAGGACACTCAAATTTAAACTTGCAAACTCGCGACATAAATGTTTATAATTAAGAGTTAATATTTCTTGGAACACGTAAGGATGGACTTAATGGGCAAAACATTTCATGTCGGCAACAGGGAGTCAAAACTTTTATCAAAAATCGAGTCGTCCAAAGAAAGAGAGCGCATCCAGACCATAAACGCAGTTCGAAACGATATTGAGGGCTTCAGCAACAAGATCGCCATGAAGCTGGTTGAAAACGGACTCATTGAAACCGTCAGTAAAAACACCATACAGGAACAGCTTGGAAAATGCCTTGACAGGCTCTGCCGGGCTGAAGATTTTGACATTGATTACCAGGTGGCGCCGTTCAGGGGCCTTGTATCGAGCCCGAATATCGCAAGCCTTTACATCACCGCCTTTGTTGTGGAAAAACTGATAAATCACAAGGATGTAATTGATATCTACGGAAGCGACGAAGACATATACTTCTGCATTCAAAAGGAATTTGAAAGGCCGGGTGAAAAACACTGACGATTTGATGCTGTTTTTTACATTTCGTACTTGACTTATTCGGTATCTAATATAATATTAAAATCATGCGATATACAGTCAGGCCTTTTTTCATGCATATTTGGCAGTGATTATCTACTCATTCGAATTAAAAAAAATAATCATCCTTTTTTCATATTTTAAAGGAGGCTCATCATGAGCGATTTTCTGAAAAATCTCAGGGGCTCACAAGGCAAACAGCCCAAAACAAGAAAAGAGCTGGGGGGACAACGCTATTATCCCCAGGTGGAAAGAAGACAGATGAAGGACAGGCGAAAAGATAACCTTTTGAGCAGCCCGGAAATAAACGAGCTTGCCGAAAATCTCAACGAGCTTTTGCCGGTTCTGAATGAAAACATGGCTTCCATTGCCGTGAGCATGGAGCGTATTGCCGAGACAAATGAATATCTGGCTGAGTCAAAGGTGGAACAGAACAACGTGATCAATGACCTGCTGCGCAACTTGAACGACCTTGCGGCCCGTGTGGAAACACCTGCCGCATCCGGAGCGCCCGGCCCGGTCAAATACGCTGCCACAAGTTACGAAAACGGCACAAGGTATACCAAGGACGAAATTCTTTCCATTATACAGGAAATGCGAAAAGAGGGAGAAACCTTTTCTTCAATTGCAGCTTATCTGAAAAAAAAGGGCATACCCACATTCTCCGGACGGGGAGACTGGCATGCCCAGACCATTCACAGGCTTTGCCGGTAACTAGGTCAGTTTTTTTTCAATCCGACCTTCAGGATATCAAATGCCTGCTTTAATGTTGATTTGACAAAATCCTTCTCGTCATTAAGCAGGCGTTTGCTGTCCACCCACAGCACCACACCTGAATAGGTGGACCATATTATATCAGCAAGCGCAACCGGATGTTTGTCAATCAGAACACCCTGCTCGATCCCTTCGGTGACGATGGCCTTGATTGCACGGAGCGCTTTTGCAGAGGTGTCTTTCAGCTGGCTCATCAGCTCGTCTGAAAGATTTTTCAATACTTCGCCGGACTGCAGGTGAAAAAGGTTGATCAGGATCATTGCATCATACTCGTACACATCAATGAACACGTCCCTCAAACTGTCGAGTTTTGCCCCGACAGAGATATCCTCCGCCGCCACCCTGTTGATCTGATTTCCGATATACTCCAGAAGGTCAATTGACAGAGAGGTGTGAAGTTCTTCTTTGTTTTTAAAATAAATGTACAAGGTTCCCGGGCTCAGCTCGGCCTCGCCTGCGATCTCCTCCATGGTGGCACTGTTGAAACCCTTGGAGGAAAACACCTTTTTCGCCGCCTCCAGTATCTGAGTCCTGCGCTGTTCCCTCTCTCTTCTTTTGCGTTCGTATATTCCCATATAATCCTCAAAATAATTTGAATTCAATTCATTTAATTAACATATACCAGCCCCCTAAATATATACCGCCACACAGAATTGGCAAGAAAAAATCAACCGATACCCTTAAAAAAATTACTTGCAGGGCTGAATATGCCAGATATTTTCAGCATACTCCCTCACCGTTCTATCGCTTGAAAACCGCCCGGTGCGGGCTATATTGAGGAGGGACTTGACATTCCATGAATCGGTTTTGGAGTAATCCGATGTTATCGTCTGCTGCTGATTTTTATAAGACTCGAAATCGGCAAGGTGAAGATAATGATCGTTTCTCAACACCAGGTTTTCATAAAATGGTTTGAAAATCCTCGGCTCTTTTTTACAGAACACATCAGAATTAAGAGCGTCCATAACCCGCTTGAGTGCATCACTTGAGTCAAGATAGCTCTTCGGGTTGTAAATCTCCCTCTCCTTGCGGACCTGGTCCACGGTCAACCCGAAAATATAAATGTTTTCCTCTCCCACCTCGTCACGGATTTCAACGTTGGCCCCGTCCAGGGTGCCTATGGTGACGGCACCGTTCATGGCAAGCTTCATGTTGCCGGTACCTGAAGCCTCCATTCCTGCGGTTGATATCTGTTCACTGACATCAGCCGCAGGAATGATCTTTTCAGCAAGGGATACACGGTAATCAGGGATAAATACAACCTTCAGCCAGTCCCTGGTGTCCGGGTCGTTGTTGATCACTTCCCCAAGGTTGTGAACCAGCTTGATAATCAGCTTTGCGATAAAATACCCCGGTGCCGCCTTTCCGGCAAAGATGAAGGTTCTCGGGTTTTCAGGCGTAACTCCGTCCTCTTTGATGGCAAAATACATGTGGATGATGTTCATCAGGTTCAAAAGCTGCCTTTTGTACTCATGGATGCGCTTGATGTGAATATCGAAGATCGAATCCGGATTCACTTGCACATAGCACCTCTCCTTTATGAAACTGCTGAGGATCTCTTTATTCTCCCGCTTGATTTCTCCGAGACGGTCCAGAAAGTGCCGGTCATATTTATGTTCCTCTATACTCTCTACCCGGTCCAGGTCCTGCACCCAGCGGTCCCCCAGGGTTTCGCACAGCAACCCTGAAAGCCCGCGGTTGGCCGACAGAAGCCATCTTCTGGGAGTTACTCCGTTGGTCTTGTTGTTGAATTTTTCAGGGCTTATTTTATAAAAATCCGGTACCAGCTGCTCTGTCACAAGACTGGAATGAACCCGGGAGACGCCGTTGACCGAATGGCTTCCGATTATGGCAAGATGAGCCATTCTGATCTGCTTTTCAGGGCCTTCCTCGACAATGGAAAGGCGCTCAAGAAGTTCAGGGTCGCCGGGATACAGTTTACCGGTCGATTCAAGGAACCTGGAGTTGATCTCGTAAATAAGCTGGAGGTGCCGGGGAACCACCTTTTCCACAACCGAAAGGGGCCACTTCTCAAGAGCCTCTGGGAGCAGGGTATGGTTGGTGTACCCCAGGGTCGCGGTGGTGATGCCCCATGCTTTTTCCCATTCAAGGCCCTGCTGGTCGATAAGGGCCCGCATGAGCTCGACCACCGTAAGGGCGGGGTGGGTGTCGTTAAGCTGGATGGCGACTTTTTCAGGAAACTCGTCAAAGGAGTCATGATCTTCCAGGAATATCCGTATAATATCCTGCACCGAACAGGAGACCAGAAAGTACTCCTGGAGAAGGCGAAGCTCCTTCCCGGCCTCCTTTGAATCCGACGGATAAAGGATTTTCGATATGGTCTCGGACTTGATTTTGTCCTCCACCGCCTTGAGATAGTCCCCGTCATTGAATATACGGATGTCGAAGCTGGTGGAGGCCCAGGCCGAGAAGAGGCGCAGCCGGTTGACGGTCCTGCCGCCGTACCCGGAAATCAGCACGTCACTGGACCTGCCGATGATCAGCTGCCAGTTCTCCCATACAGGATTGTAGTCCCCTTTGCTGTCCCTGGTGTCTGAAATTCTGCCGTAGACCGGTACCATGCATTTTTCCCCGAAGCGGCTGATAAGCCAGGGGGATGACCGGTTGGGCCAGTAGTCCGGGGCCTCTTTCTGGTAACCGTTCACGATCAGCTGTTTAAAAAGACCGTAATCGTAATTGATCCCGTACCCGAAACCGGGCATATCCATGCCTGCAAGAGAATCGAGAAAACAGGCGGCAAGGCGCCCCAGGCCGCCGTTTCCCAGGGCCGGATGAGGCTCCTCTTCAGCCAGTTCGTCAAGGTCCCATCCCCTGTCACCCAGATACCTGCGGCATTTTTCATAGATTCCAAGGTTGATGAGGTTGTTGACAAGAAGCCGTCCCGTTAGAAACTCCATTGAAATGTAGTATAGCCTCTTTGCATCCCTGCTCCGATACCGCTGCTGTGTTTCGATATCGATATCGATCAGGTATTTGCGTATGCCCGAGGAGACTGCATTGAACATGTCCCTTTTTGTTGCATCCTTGCGCCTTTTGCCCAGGTAATATCTAAGGTATTGATATATGGAATCGTCAAGCCCTGTAAAATCAAAATAAGCCATTATTTTTATCCCTGCTTTTTTTGTGAAAGTGTGATTCTCCATTCTATACAATACAGGCCTGAATGGCAAACTTAATATAACCTGCGGAAAAAATCCTTTTTTCCGTTTTCTGATTGTTGTATACTTCATGACAATTCATCAAGGAGTTATTTTATGCCCAAAACAACCTACTGGGCTGACAGTTATGTGGAAAAACTATGCCCGGCAAGGGACGCACTGAGCACCATAAAGCCGGGGCAACGCGTTTTTATAAGCTCCTCGTGCGGAGAGCCGCAGCACCTTGTAAAAGAGCTTGCAGCCCTGTCACCCAGATTCACGGACCTTGAAATCATAAGACTTTTAAGCCTTGAAAGCACTCCTCTCACCCTGATCGCCAACCGGTCCCATTCAAGACTTTTCAATATCAGGTCGTTTTACCTGGGGTCGGCTGCATCAAAAAAACTCAAGAGGGACCAGCGGTTTATCACGCCGATCAACATATCCAGTGTTCCAAGGCTGTTCAAGACACGACGGGTTCATCTCAATGCCGCCCTGGTACAGGTATCCCCGCCTGACGATTTCGGGTGGATGAGCCTGGGCATATCCGTGGATATCGCAAAAGCCGCTTGCGAGGCAGCTGATACGGTGATCTGCCAGGTAAACCCAATGATGCCCAGGGTTCTGGGGCGCAGCTTCATTCATGTAAACAGCGTGGATTATATCGTGGAACATGAAGAAGAACTTCTGACCATCCGGAAAAACCCGGAAACCGAAAGCGCCAACCTTATCGCAAAGCATATATCCGCACTTATCGAAGACGGGGCCACACTCCAGACAAGCCTGGGCACTTCCCACCAGGCCACCATGCTTGCACTTGCTGACAAAAACGACCTGGGCATTCACACCCAGTATATCACTGATGATATCATGCGCCTTGTGTCAATGGGCGTAATCACCAACCAGTGCAAGGGATTCAACGATGACAAACTGGTAGCCAGCAGTGCAGTGGGCTCCTCTCTTCTTTACCAGTTTCTGGACGACAATCCGGCCATCGAATTCCACCCTTCCGAATATGTAAACGATCCCGGAATCATTGCACGCCACAATACCATGACATCCATGCACACCGCCATGGCCATAGATCTTTCAGGGCAAGTTGCAGCGGATGCCCTGCCCTACAACAACTTCTCCGGGGTAAACGGCATGATGGACTTCATAAGGGGAACCGCAATGTCCCCCAACGGAAAATCGATTCTCATGCTCACGTCCACCTATGACAACGGTAAAAAAAGCCGGATCGTACCGACCCTTGACAGCATGGCAGTTGTGGTGCCCAGGGGGGATGCCCAGTTTGTGGCCACGGAATACGGGGTTGTCAACCTGTTCGGGAAAAACATACAGGAAAGGTCTCTGGCACTTATCAGTATAGCCCATCCCGATTTCCGCGAAGAGCTTTTCCAGGCTGCAAAAGATCTTGACATGATCGACATTGACCGGAAATTCAAGGAATCCGTCAGGGGCGTCTACCCTCTCAAGCTCGAAGAAACCATAACCGTAAACGGAATTACAATCAAAATCAGGCCGTCAAAGCCGGTTGATGAAAGGGGAATCCAGGAGCACTACTATTCAATGAAAAAAGAGGATATTGTGTCCCGGTTTTTCCACGAAAAGACCGCATTTTCCCACGACCAGATCGATACCACCTTTGAAATCGACTACGTGAACGACCTGACGCTTGTGGCGGTTATCGGGGAGCTGGGGTTTGAAAAAATCATCGCAGTGGGTGAATACCTGCGCAACCCGGTTGCCAATATGGCTGAAATCGCCTTTTCCGTGATCCAGGAATACCAGGGACTCGGCCTTGCCAAAAAGCTGCAGAGCAAACTTGCCGAAGCAGCCAGGGACAACGGCATCAAAGGGCTTATCGCCTACACATCCCCTGAAAACAAGAGCATGAAAAAACTGTTCCACGATCTTGAGTACAAAGTATACTCGGAATACGAAGATGATATGCTGATCCTGTACTGCTATTTTTCCGAACCCGCCGGGCAGCCGTAACAGCAAAAAAGGAGCGGGGTTTGAGACGGAAAATTCCGAATAAAAGCCGGGCTGTGCTCATCTTTGCCAAAGCGCCTGAAAAAGGCAGGGTGAAAACCAGGCTCGCCCGCGACATGGACGAGGGTCTTGTCGTATCCCTGTACAGGAAGCTTGTTGAGCAGACCGTAGAAACCGTACTTCAGACACCTTTTCTCCCGATCATCTGTTTCTCGCCCGCGGAAAAGGAACAAATGGTCAAAGACTGGCTCGGCCGGGATTTTTCCTATATGGTTCAAAAAGGGAACGACCTTGGCCAAAGGATGTCCGCAGCCTTCGAAGCAGCTTTTGAAAAAGGTTTTTCACAGGCCGTCTTGATCGGTTCGGACATACCAGGTATCGAACCGGACCATCTGGCTTATGCTTTTTCCCTTTTAAAAGAAAATGACACAGTGGTCGGCCCGGCATATGACGGCGGGTACTGGCTGACAGGATTCAACACAAAGAGCTTTTCACCGCATGTTTTCACGGACATCCCCTGGAGCACTCAGCATGTACTGGCCCGTACAAAGGAAAGATGTGCCGCATTGGGCATGACTGTAGGATTTTCCGCAAAACTGAGGGACCTTGATACTTCCGGGGACCTTATCCGTCTTTTTCCTCACATGCTGCGGTAACCGGATCAACAGATCCGTCAATGCCGTTTGTCGCCGGGCGGTTGACAGACAGGCCCTGCTAGTAAAACCTTGCCAGCCGATGCGGGGAGACCCCTGCAAAAAAAAGCAGGATCAGCACCCAGTTCCGGATTGTGGTATAAACCACCCCCCCGGTTTTCCATCTTCTGGCCGAGGTTTTCACTGCATGCCGGAAAATCAGGGGTTGTATTTTCCGCTTTCCGATTTTGCGCATCAGGCCCACATCTTCCATCAGCGGCCAGGAAGGGTAGCCGTTCACCAGATGGAACAGACCGGCTTTCAAAAATATGCCCTGGTCTCCATAGGGCAGGCCTGTGATCCTTGAACGCAGGGAGGCTGTTTTTTCTATGATGCGGAAGACCTTTTCAGGAGAATCTATTTCAAGGTCGAAAGCACCACACAGATGATCCCCGCAGGCAGCGCATGTTTTCCGCAAAAGGTGCACTGCTATTTTATCCACCACGGTGTCCGCATGAAGAAACAAAAGCACGTCCCCTTTTGCATGTGCCGCTCCGGTATTCATCTGAACACCCCTCCCCTTTTCCGAACGAACCGGCACCACATCCTGCCTGTTCAGATATTCCGTGTTTATGGCGGCGATGGTCGAGGCTTCAGGATGGCCGTCCGATACAATGATTTCCATACAACCGTTTTGGGAAAATTCAACAAGGCGCTCCAATGCCTGGTTAATCAACCGTTCTTCCCTGTAAACCGGCATAATCACGGAAATTTCACAAAACAAATGCGGTTCGGTAATTCCCATCTGCATCTCACATCATCAAAAGCAGACTCACTGCCATCACTGCCATTCCGCAAACCAGGCCCAGGATACTGTCATGCCCCCTGCCGTAAGCCCGGCTCGTGGGAAGCAGTTCATCCAAGCTGATGTATACCATGATACCGGCGACCCCTGCAAACAGGATTCCCATCACCTCGGGCGGAACAGCTCCACTTCCCCCTGCTGTAAACAACTTGATCAGCATAAAAGCGATCAAAGCCCCCACAGGTTCGGAAAGGCCGCTCAGCACGGAATAGAAGAACGCCTTTTTACGATTTCCAGTGGCATAGTAGATGGGTACGGATACGCTTATGCCCTCGGGAATATTATGCAGGGCGATGGCGACTGCAATGGCTGCGCCCACGCCGGGATCTTCAAGGGCGGCAAGAAAAGTGGCAAGGCCCTCGGGAAAGTTATGTATTCCGATGGCGAGTGCAGTGAAAAGTCCCATCCGCAGGAGCCTGGAGTCAGGGGCACGTCCCACTTCCCGGACTGCGGTTTCCTCGTCAAAAAGGGAACTCTCTTCTTTCCTGTGAACTTCATGGGGGTTTTCAGCCTCGGGTATAAACGTATCAATCAGGCCGATCAGCAGGATCCCCCCGAAGAATGCCCCCGCATTCACCCACTGCCCTGCGTATTCACCATAAGCTCTGGTCAGACTGCTCTCCCCTTTCAGCAGAATTTCCGCAAAAGAGACATAAAGCATCACACCTGCGGAAAATCCTGTTGATATGGAAAGGAACCTGTAATTGTTTGTCCTGGTGAAAAACGCGATCGCGCTGCCGATACCCGTTGCCATGCCGGCAAAGACTGTCAGGCCCAATGCTGTCCAAAAATTTTCCATAAGAGTATCTCGCACATACGTGGTTGTGAATACAGCGTTCACTTATACCACCTGAAGGAAAAGTGCGCAAACCATTCAAAAAAAGCGGATCGAAATTTAAACTTGGCAAACCGCTTCACCGTGACTGCTGAACAGAAACTGCCGGATCGAGAGCTCTTTTCGGCAAGCTGTTTTTTTCTGCTTTAAAAATTTGATCCTATTGTGGTACAGTTGCCTGCATGAATCAGTCAACAGCTGAGGTTAAAATTACGGAAAACGGATCCCGGACGGTTTTTTCCTTTAAAGGAGAGCTGGACATGCACGGGACCGCCGCAATATGGGAACATGCAGTCACAAGGATCAGATCCGTTAAAAAAGACGGGGTCGTTTTTGACATGACCGATGTCCATGCGTTTGATTCCGCAGGTGCAGCCCTTGTTTTAACGCTTGAAAAAAGCATCCCGGAGCCGGGCACGATTGATTTTGTTCACTTTGATGAAAAGCATGAACAAACCCTGAACCTTTTCCGGAAGAACTATGCGGATCCCGAGCATTTCCTCCTTGCACCTGAAAAGGATGATATTCCCACTTATACCGGGAAAAAGACGGTTTCATTTTTCAAAGAGGTTTTCCATGCGGTTGCGTTCACAGGAGAACTTTCCCGCGCCGTATTCAAAAGTATTCTCCACCCCCGCCTTTTCCGATGGAGAGAAAGTCTCCATGTGTTTGACAAGGCGGGTATAAACGCGCTTTTCATCGTGGGACTGATCAGTTTTATCGTCGGACTGGTCATGGCCTTTCAGGCGGCTATCCCCATGCGGATGTTCGGTGCTGAAATTTATGTGGCGGATCTGATCGGCCTTGCAATGACCCGGGAACTCGGCCCCCTGATGACCGCTATCGTGCTGGCGGGACGGTCGGGCTCAGCATTTGCGGCAGAGACCGGAACCATGAAAATCAATGAAGAAATCGATGCAATGTATACGATCGGAATAGATCCGGTATTCTTCATCGTGGTGCCGCGTGTATTTGCAGCAGCTCTGGCTACCCCGCTCCTGACGGTTTTTGCCGATTTTATCGGCATTGCCGGAGGCGGAATGGTTCTTTTCTCAATGGATCATCCCGTTTCAGTGTACACGGCACAGATCCTCAACCGGGTCACTGGTATGGACATGATCGGCGGTCTTATAAAATCAGTGGTTTTCGGAATCCTGATCGCAGCCACAGGATGTTTCAGGGGCCTTCAGACCGAATCCGGGCCCGGGGGCGTGGGTGTCGCAACCACAAAATCGGTGGTCAGCTCCATTGTAATAATTGCAGTGGCGGACGCTCTTTTTTCCATTTTATACTATATACTCGAAATTTGAGGGTGACAAATCAATAACCCCATGGATACTGAAGCAATCATAAGTGTAGAAAATCTAACCGGAGGTTATCCCGGTATCATACTTTTTGAAAACGTATCGTTTTCAGTGTATAAAGGGGAACGGTTTGTGATCCTGGGCGGCTCGGGATGCGGCAAAAGCACCTTGCTGAAGATCATGACAGGGCTTGTAAAACCCATGGCCGGAAAAATCAGGATAAAAGACGGCGAAATCGAGGCGGGCACCCGGGCGAGCAAAGTACCGCTTCTGCAGTATACAGGGGTAATGTTCCAGAACGGAGCTTTGTTCGGATCAATGAGTCTTATTGAAAATGTAAAGCTCCCCTTGAAAGAACATACCTGCCTTGACAGAAATGCCATGGATATGATCGCCCTGATGAAACTCAAGCTTGTGGGACTTGAAAAATTCGCAGACTACATGCCGGACCGGATCAGCGGGGGGATGAAAAAACGGGCCGCCATTGCAAGGGCAATAGCGCTTGACCCTGAAATTCTCTTTCTGGACGAACCTTCCGCCGGGCTCGACCCGGTCACGTCAGCCCAGATTGACAGGCTGGTACTGGATCTGTCCCAGACCCTGGACATCACATTCATTGTTGTCACTCATGAGCTTTCAAGCATTCACATGATCGGGCAGAGGGCGATCATGCTGGACAGCGCTGAAAAAGGAATCATTGCCCGGGGCGCCCCGGAGGAACTGAAACGTCTCCGGGAGAACAAAAAAGTGTTTGCTTTTTTCAACAGACTAACGGATGAGGCGGAATGAACGATCATATCAAATTTTTTAAAATCGGGGTTTTTGTTTTAGCAGGATGTTTTATTCTCTTTGCAGCCCTTATCTATCTCGGGGCGGGGGATTACTTCAGGAAAAAAAACTATGCAGAGACCTATTTCAACGGATCGGTTCAGGGGCTGGATGTGGGCTCCCCGGTAAAATACAGGGGAATGAAGATCGGATCTGTGACCTCAATCCAGAGTGCTGCGGCAAAGTATAAAAACAACAGCCAGTACATCCTTGTCACATTCACCATAAAGGATGAATCCATTTTCGGCGGCGGCAGGGATAAAATAGAGCGTGCGGTTGACCAGGGACTGAGGGTCAACCTCGGTCTCCAGGGGCTCACCGGTTCAGCCTACCTGGAAACCAACTATTTTGAAAAGGACAGAATCAACGACATTCCTGTTTCATGGGAGCCCCGGCATCCCTACATCCCTTCGGTTCCAAGCAAGATAAAACGCCTGACCGAATCCATGGACCATATCATGAAAAACATGGAAAACATCAATCTGAAAAAAATTACCGGGAATCTGGACTCGATTCTTGAACAGTTGAACACGAAAATCAAAGCTGTTGACGCAGAAAGCATGTCTGACACGGTTACGGCCATGGTATCTGAGATGCGGGAAACAAACAGACAGCTTTCCAGGACTGTAGAAAGATTTGATACCCAGCCGGTGCTTGAAAACACTCTCTCTCTTGTCAAAACGGCGAACCGGATTGTGGAAAACCTGGAAAAGCCGGTTTCCGAATTTGCAGTTGATCTTGAAGAGACGGGCCGCAATTCCAGGTCCGCAAGTCTCCAGGCACGCAATTTGATAAAAGAGCTTGATGATTCCCTGTCCGGACTCCCGGACGCGGTGGATTCGGCTGAAAAAGCAGCCGCACAAATCAATGAAACCGTTTATTTTCACAAAAACGATTTCAGGATCATCCTTGAAGACCTCAAGACAATGTCCTCGAACTTAAAAGAGATCAGTGAAAATCTGAAATCATACCCCGGATCGATTATCTTCAGCGATCCGCCTGAAAAAATTAACCGCGGGCGAACAAAGGATTGAGACATGAGAAGAGAGCCGATCTTAAAAGTTATTGTATTCGTGCTGGTTTTCGTGCCTATGCAGGCTGCCTTTTCCGGCTGCATTTTTAACGACAAGGACACAAGTCACCTGAAAACCTACTACACACTTACTGCCAAGCCCGACAGGGACAGAGCGGAACGCCCGGGCACGGACAGGACCCTTTTTGTCATGGATTTTTCCATCTCCCCGGAATACAGCGGGAACTCGTTTGTCTACAAAAAAAACAACCAGGTCATCACCGATTATTACAACAGGTTTATCATCGCTCCTGATAAATTGATAAAGGCGAAATGCAGCTTTTGGCTTGACCAGGCATCCATATTCAATACGGTCCTGTCGGACAACCGTATAATGAAACCCGGGTTTGTACTTACAGCCAAAATAGGGGAGCTGGCCTGTGATATTTCTCAAAGCGCAGCCCCGAAAGCTAAAATCGAAATCAGTTTCATTCTCATTGATCATGAACAGGGCGATGAAATAGTCCTGAATACAACTATCAAGGCGGAGCGGACTTTTGAGGAATTCACCCCTGAAACTCTTGTCACCAAGTACAACCAGTGTCTTGCAGAAATCTTCACAATCCTTGAGGGCAAAATCGCAGAGCGCTTTGATAAACCGCTTCAATCCTTGAAAAAACCTTTTCCCATGTATACGCTCTTGTGACGGATGCGATTTTTTCGCGGTCCGGGCAAGGCTCTTCCATCACATGCCGGGCCATCTTTTCCAGTGCCTCTGCAAGCCTTTTCTCCAGAAGCGCCTTATCCTTTTCAAACGGAGTGTCCACGGTTTCAAGCAACGGCAGTTCCACCATTTCCACAAGACGGGGGTCAGCTTCTCCAAGAACTTCCAGGGTCCCTTCCAGGGCTGTAGTTACCACCCGGCAGCCGCAGGCAAGCGCCTCCATTAAAACAAGCGGCAGTCCCTCGAAAAAAGAAGGCAATACAAATATGTGGCTTTTCTTCATCAGTGCTGCAAGCTTTTCATGTGACAGCGGCCCGTGTACAACCAACCGATCCCCGAATGCTGAAGCAAGGTCCAGGCATTGCCTCTTTTCATCCCCTGCTCCGCCTCCGGCAAGGTGAAGACGCCACGGCAGGTCCCTTATCCCGCCCAATGACTCGAGCAGCCACGGCACCCCCTTGGCCCGGCTCAATTTGCCCGCATAAACAAGCTCTATGGTTTCTTTAAACTCCTTGCCCCTGAAATTGAAAACAGCTTCATTGTACCCTCCCCCCACCACACTGATTTTCCCTGGTCCGGCAAGCCCCTTGGCCGTGATCAGCCTTTCCTGGTTTCGGCTCAGAGCCATCACCCTGTCGAGCTTTTCAAGATCCGGAAATATGGCAGCTGATATTTCCGGGCAGAGCGAGTGCTGACGCAGACAGGTTCCGTGGCAGTGAGTTACCACCGGGATCCTTTGAACCGCACGCCGGACGACAGCGGATACGATCCACAGGTGATGGGTATGCACGATATCAGGCCGGAATCTTTCCACCGCCTCTTTCACTGCATTTTCAAACGCTGTTTCGTAGCACCCCAGCTGATCGCGGGTCAATTTTGAAAACATGCTGCTCTCATACGGCATCGCATCACTCATGCCGGCAACCGGGAAATCGAGGTCACACCCTTCGAATCGGACGAATCGGACATTACCGCGCCCCATGACAGACGGATCCATCTCGAACCAGGGCTGCGCGCCGGCAACAAGAAAATTTTCATGCCCCTTTGCACGGGCTTGGCCCACAATGGCTGTCAGATACTTCCCGCTTCCGGTGAAGTCCGGAGTCTGGCTTATGACATGAAGAATTTTCACCGCTTTTCCAGCCAAGCCACGGATTCGATGTGAAAAGTATGCGGGAACATGTCCACCGGTGTTACCTCGGAAATCTTATACCGGGAAGACAGCATTTCAAGGTCCCTTGCAAGGGTTGACGGATTACAGGAAACATAAACGATCCTCCCGGGCAGAGTTTTCAGCACACCTGAGACAACATTTTTATGCATGCCCGCACGTGGAGGATCGATGACCATAACATCCACTTTCCCGTCAATCCCCGGAAGTACATCCATTATATCACCGGTCACGAAATCCACGTTCTCCACACCGTTAATCCGGGCATTGTTCCAGGCATCCTTGACCGCACTCTCCACGATCTCTATTCCCAGAACACTTTTCGCCTGTCCGGAAAGCCACAAGGGAATGGTGCCGGTCCCGGAATACAGATCAACAACCCTTTCCGTTCCGGTTAGCCCTGCATAATCCGCAACAATGGAATACAGGGTTTCAGCCGCACGGGTATTGGTCTGAAAAAACGAGTTTGCAGAGATCTCGAACGTGTACGGTCCGAGTTTTTCAATAATGCACCGGTTTCCGGCAAGAACTTTTTCATACTCGCCCACTGCGATACCAGCCTTTTTCGAGGTAATATTGTTGACCACGGAGCCGATTTCACCGAACCTCTCTGTCAGCTCTCCTGCAAGGCCTTTTAAAAGAGCTGCATCCTCCTGTGAGGTTACTATATTCACCATCCATTTGTCAAAAGCTGTTGAATGCCGGAGCATCAGAAACCGCCAGAATCCCTCGTGCGAACGGAGCCCGTACACGGGCGCCCCGGAATTCTGTATAAACCCGCGGACATGGGCGAGAATCTCGTTACCTTTTTCAGGCTGGATCAGACACTGTTCAATGTCGATCACCCTGTCAAATGTACCTGGCGCATGGAGTCCGATTCCGAAGCCCTTGACGGCATCGGGGTCGTCAAGCTCATCAGGCATCAGCCAGCGGCTTTCAGAGCATGAAAACTCCATTTTATTTCTAAAGCCGAACACCTTTTCCGAAGGGATCGTATCCCTCACCGGAACATCATGAAAACCGCCGATATGCTGAAGCGACTCCATCACGTGATTCTTTTTGTATTCAAGCTGAACCCCGTACGGCAATTCCTGCCATTTGCAGCCCCCGCAGTACCCGGAATACCTGCAGAGCGCGTTCCTCCTCAAGCTTGATTTCTCCAGGAATTTAACAAGTTTGGCCTCGGCAAAACTTTTCTTCTTTTTGATAACCTTGGCCACCACAACATCACCCGGCAGCCCGCGGTCCACAAAAACCGGAAACCCGCCGGGTTTTGCGATCCCCCTGCCTCCGAATGCAAGGTCAATAATCTCAAGCTCGTATGTTTTTCTCTTTTTTAGTGTCATGCCTCTTTCAATCCGATTTTCGGGAAAACAGAAATTCTTTGCTGGACGATTGCCGTGTAAAAAGCTTGCCATTTTATCAGTTTTAAGGCAAAAAGTACAGGTATGAAACATGTTACTGAATCAATCACTTTCAAATGCAACAACCTTCTTCTCAAAGGGGTTCTCCACCTGCCGGAGACCGAGAATCCTCCGCTGGTGGCCGGCTCTCACGGCCTTGAAGGTTCAAAGGATTCAGCCAAGCAGATCACCCTGTCCAGGCTTTTGCCGGAAAACGGCATCTCTTTTTTCCGGTTCGACCACAGGGGCTGCGGCCAGAGCCAGGGATACTTCACCGAGGAGACCTCGATTGAAAAAAGGGCACAAGACCTTGTTGCCGCCATACGGCATTTAAAGAGACTCGGCAGGACTTCAGGCGGCACAGCCCTTTTCGGCAGCAGTCTTGGCGGAGCCACCTGTATAAAGGCCTGGGATGCGGTTGAGAACATCGGGCTCAAGCTTTCAGGGGCCGTCATCTGTGCCTCCCCGGTTCAAAGCAGAACCATCCGGGCAATTCCGACACTGGAGGATAAAAACAGGTCTGCTCTGCCCATGGATTTTTTCACCAGAAACCTGGATTTCGATCTTGAAAAAGAGGCAAAATCGGCAAATAATATCCTGATTCTGCACGGAGACAAGGATGAAGTGGTTCCCGTGGAAAACGCATACACCATTTATGAAAATGCGTGCAGCCCAAAAAAGCTTTTTATCCTTGAGAATGGGGACCACAGATTCTCCAGACCAGAGCACAGGGACGTTTTTGAAAAAAAATCCGTTGACTGGTTCAAAGAGTGCTTCAATAAAAAGAACCGCGGTTCAGGCAAAACACTCCTTGACCGGGGCTGATTTTGAAAATACAATATAGGGCATGGAAAAAGACATTACAATAAAATCAGGCCCGATCCGCCTTGAAGGCCGCTTTTTCAAGGGCTCGGAAGACAGAGCGGCGGTAATCACCCATCCCCACCCCCTTTACGGCGGCAACATGGACAGCCCTGTTGTGCTTGCCGCACAGGAAGCATTCCTGGAAAAAGGATTTTCAACCCTGCGGTTCAACTTCAGGGGGACAGGGGAAAGCACAGGTATGTTCGATGACGGGAAAGGCGAACGAACCGATGTAATCAAGGCCATGGCCTTTGTACATGAAACCGGGATACCCTCGATTCATCTTGCGGGTTACTCATTCGGAGCCTGGGTCAATGCAGGAGCTTTGGCGGAAAACAGCATTGAAGTGGCTGACCATATCATGGTATCTCCGCCGGTTGCCTTCCTGAACTTTGACGACATCACCGAAAGTTTCCATACGGGCCTTGTGGTAACCGGCTCAGACGATACCATCGCACCGCCCGGACTGATCCGCAAATACCTCGAAAAATGGAATTCAGATACGGAAATAAAAATACTGGACGGTTGCGACCATTTCTACGCCGGTTTCACTGAAACGCTTACTCGGACCATCACTGCATATTTGTAAGTTCCAGGCCCGGTGGAGAGCCTGATTCCAACTTTTCAGAAACCCGGGAGATTTTTCATGAACTCGATGGAAGAACACCGGCTTTTCCTGAAAGACACACTGAGAAAATCGGTGGATTTCAGGAAAACCGATCAGAATCAAGGGGTTCCCGCCCCAATGATGCAGAAGCCGTACGATCCGGATGCAACGATTATCCCCCTTCCTTCCCGGAAGCAGTGGGCCTTCTGCACAGAGGCGGTGGACATTGTAACCGCAATTGCTGAAAGAAGGAGCGCAAGGCGCTTTCTGCAGGAAAAGCTGACACTTGAAGAACTTGCATTTCTTTTGTGGGCCACCCAGGGCATCAGCGATTCATCCGGGAAGAATCCGTCACTGAGAACCGTCCCTTCAGCCGGGGCCCGGCACAGTTTTGAAACCTATCTTTTCATCATGCGCGTAAAAGATCTGCAGCCCGGACTTTACCGGTTCCTGCCTTTTGAAAACGCGCTTTTGTTTATCGAACCCGTGGAACACATGAGCGAGGAACTCGGCATGGCCTGTTTCGGCCAGAGATACGCCGGGACAGGTGCAGTCACTTTTGTCTGGGGGTGCATCCCTTACCGGATGGAATGGCGGTACTCCCTTTGCGCGCACCGGGTGATTTTAATGGATGCAGGGCATCTCTGCCAGAACCTGTACCTGGCATGCCGGGCCATAGGTGCCGGTACATGCGCCATCGGAGCATATGACCAGGAAAAAATCGACACGCTTATAAGAGTGGACGGAAAGGATGAATTCGCAGTTTATCTGGCCCCTGTGGGGAAGATACCGAAGTAATCCATGTCCGTCAGCTCAGTCCGGCAAGCTCTTTTCTCAGCATGTTCAAAGCCAGATGTGCGAACATGCGTTTGTTTTTCCTTCTGTCGCTGAAATCGATGCAGAACCTTCCGGCAGTTGAACCGGAACGCCGGGCAAGCCCGATGCACACCGTACCCACGGGTTTTTCAGGGCTTCCGCCGGACGGCCCTGCAATGCCGGAGGTGGATATGCCGTAATCGGCATCTGCAATCTCTCTTGCCCTCCCGGCCATCTCTTGGGCTGTTTGTTCATGTACAGCCCCGTATTCGGCAATGGTCTCCCGGTCCACCCCGAGAATACCGATCTTGGCCTCGTTTGAATAAGTGACGCACGATGTTAAAAAAAATGCCGAACTTCCTGCCACATCGGTCAGCATGTCAGAGACAAGCCCGCCTGTGCAGCTTTCAGCCACAGCAAGGGTTGTTCCGCTTTCAATCAGGGAGCACGCCACCTCCTCTTCCATGGAGCGCCCTGTTTCTGAAACGGTTTTGGCGCCGAAAACAGACACAACATGCTCTTT
Organism: Desulfobacteraceae bacterium; assembly: GCA_041685935.1. GTDB lineage: Bacteria > Desulfobacterota > Desulfobacteria > Desulfobacterales > Desulfobacteraceae > JAIPEK01. The sequence continues at coordinate 21,332 of JAWLES010000009.1, forward strand.
AGCCCTTTGAAGGACGTCATCCCCTGCCTCAGTGGAACATGCGAGCTTCACCTCGATCACAGGGAAGTCAGCCCTGAATCCGAGCTCGACACCCTCAAACTTCTCCTCAAGCCCTTTGAGCATGGTATCAGCCTCTGATTCCGGTACACCGAAAAGGATTATCACGGCAGCCGGCCTTTTTCCGCAATCAAACCGGGAACCTATATCGTCCAGCACGCTGTGCTCAAGCATCCGCCTCATTTCGGAAGGCACACCCGGCATAAAATAGAACCTTGCCCTGTTGATGTCCATGCTGAAACCGGGAGCAGTGCCGAGGCTGTTCTGAATCACGGAAGCCGAAGAGGGAAGCATGGCCTGCTTTTTATTCCCTTCCGGCATAGGGATTCCACGTTTGTTAAAAAATCTTTTCACAGTGTCCAGCGCTTCCCGGTTCAACTCAAGCGGAGACCCGCCTGCAAAGGATGCCGCCTGTGCTGTGAGATCATCAACCGTGGGCCCCAGTCCGCCCGTTACAAGTACAAGGTCGGCCCTGATCGACACCTCGGTAAAAAGCTCGGCAAGCGCTTCCTTGTCATCCCCTACAGCGGTGCTCCTGTTGACCGCGACACCGCGGGAATTGAGCAGGTCTGCGATGAAGGCGGTGTTAGTGTCAACAACAGAGCCTGTGATAAGTTCGTTTCCTGTTGAAATGATTTCAGCTTTCATTGTAAAACTCCTTTTACATGAAAAACGGGGCATGATTGGAGGTGAAACAGGGCGGGTTCTTTCTCAGTATACCTGCAATGGACGGCTCCCTTTTGAAACGCTTGTCAAGGAACGCCCTCACCTCTTTTCTTCCCCATCCCGCAGGATGTTCAAAGTTGTAATAAAGGGAGAGATCCCCTTTTGAAAATTCGGAGACGCTGTATTTTTCTGCATCAAGGCTGAATCGCGGCATGTTGAAAACAGCCAGGTTCAGAAAATCGATCCGGTCCGCATGCCGGGCCGTATAAGCAAGTGTTCTTTCAGCGGCAGCCTCGTTTTCACCGGGGGTCCCGAACAGCAGGTATACAAACGCCTTGATGCCTGCATCTTTTATCCTGGTGAGCACCCTGGAGGCAACATCCAGGTCCGTGCCCTTCTCCATTGCGTCAAGCACCCCCTGATCACCTGATTCAAGACCCAGCTTAAGCATCACACACCCCGAACGCTTCAGGGCTTTCAGATATTCCGGCTCTTCAAGCTCTTTTCCGATCCTTGCAAACCCGTACCAGTTAAAACGGGGTTGTTCAAGTGCCAGCCTTCTCATCAGGGCAGGTGACATGGCATTGTCCACAAAGTGAATGCAGTCCGGGTTGTATTTCTCATAAAGCTCCTCCAGGTCCTTCACAACGACCTGTGAATCCACCGGCCGGTATACGCTCTTTTCAGCCCTTTCAGGGCAGAATCGGCACTTTCTCCAGTAACATCCCCTGGACGCACTGTAGGGAAGAATCCGTCCGGGTGCCTGATAAGAAGCAAAATCGGCAAAGCCGTAGTCCGGTGTACAGCGTTCCGCGCCCGGTACATCCGAACCTGCGATATTCAGCAATGATGCCTCACCCTCCCCCTGCACCATCATATCAATCAGCCCGTTGAATGGATTCCGGAAATCCGGCATCCGCAGCCATGAAGTAACAAGTCCTCCACCCATGACGATCTTTTTGCCGGGAAAATTCTCCTTCACCCACCCGGCCAGGGCAAATGCGGAAAGAGCCTGGGTCATATAGCAGAGGGAGACACCTATCCATGCCGGGTCCGACTGTTCTATCCTCGGTCTCAAACAGGCCTCGAAATAGCCGTAAAAAGGATTTTCCCGAAAATTGACTGCTGATTTAAGAAGGTCTTCGCTTCTGACCGGGGAAAGATCGGTATCAGTATACCCGGAAAGCGTCACCCTGAAACGGTCTGATTGAACCCTGGTGGAAAGCGCCCTGTTCAGATCAAAAATTTTCTGCCGATACCGGTCAGGATTACCATAAAGCTCCATGGTTTTCAAAGCGGCAAGATTGGTGTCCAGGTTTGACAGAGCCCGTTTCGTCCAGCTCGAGTCCGTTTTCATATCCGCAGTTGAATGGAAAAGCCACAAAAGGGCCTCCAGGTTGGCATCCACCACTTCGTGACCGATGCGGTGCGCCCTGAGAGCTCCGGACAGCTGGGCAACCGAGGCCGGAGGTTCACACGGTTTTGAAACAGGCGGAAAAATCAGTATCATACTTTGTATCCTGCTCTTTTATACTCACGGAAAATGTAAACTGCCTGCAAGTTGCGGCCGGCGTTTATATATACGCCATTTTCCGGTTCAATGCAAATACCGGAACCGGCCGTAAACCTGTCCGGATTTCCGCTTGACTTTGATCGGCCTTTCCCATATCCATAAACAAGGTCGATCTGAACATGAAAGTACTTTGCTCACGGAGTTTCTCAATGGAAAGAGTCTTCACACCAACCTGCAGCAACTTTACTGCAGGCGGAAAAATTTTCAAGATCAGCAAATGAAACTTCGACTGATTCTTTTGATACTGGCGGTGTCCGCATTTATATTCGCCTGTCTGGGGTCGTTTATGTATTACTCCTCCCTGAAAAACACAGCCCGTCTTGAGGCCAAAAGACAGGGGACACTCCGGATCGACACTTTGAAAAGCGCTCTGTCATCCTATTTAAACGAGTACAAAAAACCCGCCAAAACCCTGGCCCAGCTTGCCGAGCTGAAGAACGCCCTGATAATGCCCGGCAAAACCACCATCGAAAAAGCCAACGTGATCCTGGACAGCTTTCAGCATTCGCTCAAGGCCGAGGCCTGCTACCTGATGAACACAGACGGGTTGACCATGGCTTCCAGCAACCGGCATGCGCCTGACAGTTTTCTCGGCCAGAATTTCGCCTTCCGGCCCTACTTTAAAGAGAGCATTGCCGGAAGACCGTATATGTACCTTGCCCTTGGAACCACTTCCCACAAACGGGGCGCCTACTACAGCCGGCCGGTGTACAGCTATTCAGGGTCCAGAATCCTCGGCGTGGCCGTAATAAAGGCCTCCATAGAACTCATTGAATCAAGGCTGATCACGGATGACAACGAAGCTTTTCACGTTGTCGACAAAAACGGAATTATATTCATATCAAGCAACCCCGAGCTCCTCTATAAAACAGTCTCACCCCTCACAGAAGAAGAGGAAAAAAAAATCAGGGCATCGAAACAGTTCGGCCGGGGCCCATGGAAACCATCTGACCGGAACCTTGAACAGCACCTGGTTCACAGGATGAATATTCTGGAAGACGGTTCCTGGCAGCTTGTGTTCATGCAGGACATCGAATCGGCCACAAAAAGAATGTACGGCCCCATCATCAGAACAACAGGAATGGTGGCCCTGTTTTTCACCCTGTTTCTGGGGGCGGCCATATTTGTTCTGTACAACCTTGCTTCCAGAGAGCTCAACAGAAGCAGAATAGCCGAAGAAAAGCTCAAGGCAAGCGAAGAGCTGTACCGGTCCATCTATCACAATACCCCTGCCATGCTCCACTCCATAAACCGGGAATGCCGCCTGATCAACGTCAGCAGCTACTGGCTGGAAATGACGGGTTATACCAAAGAGGAGGTAATGGGCAGGAAGCTGACGGATTTCTTTTCTCCCGAATCCAGACACAGGGCTGAGACAAAAATCCTTCCGGAGTTTTTCCAAGGACCGGGCATCAACCGGGATATTCCGTACCAGCTGATCAAAAAGGACAAAAGCACCATGGAAATCCTGCTTTCATGTTACGGGATAAGGGACGAAAACGGGGAAATCAACCGGACTCTCGCAATATCCGTTGACATTACCGACCGCGTCAGGCAGCGAAAGGAGCTTGAAAGAATCAAAAAGGAAAAAGTGTCCGCCACCATAATGGAAAAACAGGAGCTGGAAAGGGGAATCATTGCACGGGAACTCCATGACGAACTCGGCCAGACCCTGACCGCACTGAAGATGGATGCCGTCTGGATCACCGGCAAAATCGGCAATGACCAGAAAAATGTCCGGGATCGCGCCCGAAATATTTCCGCCCTGACAGACAAGACCATAAAGGATGTCAAATCCCTTGCATTCCGACTGAGACCCGGCTCCCTGGACGATCTGGGATTGGCGGACAGCATAGAATCGCTGGTCAGGGATTTTGAGAAACGCACCAACATCAATGTCACATTCACCCCCTGCCCTATGCCGGAACCCGGGTATACCCAGAAAACAGCCATATACAGAATCATACAGGAGGCGCTGACCAACTGCGCCAAATACGCAGATGCCTCAGCAGCGGACATTGAATTCACATTTGAACAAAATACCCTGAAAGTCTCCATAACCGACGACGGAAAGGGATTCGATATGACCCGAACGAATCATAAAGAGACTTTGGGGCTCACAGGCATGAAAGAAAGGGCCACCCTTGCAGGCGGAGAAATCCGCATCCGGTCAAACCCGGGTAAAGGGACAAGTATTGTGCTGATAATCGACAACATGGACGAGACCTATACAGTATGATTCACATTCTGCTTGCTGACGACCACGGCATCGTGCGGGAAGGGCTTAGAAAAATCATTGAGGAAAGCGGGGATATGGTTGTTCAAACCGAGGTGGCCGACGGAAAGCGGGCGGTTGCCGAAGCTTTTGAATCCCGGCCCGACGTGGCGGTGATCGATATCTCAATGCCCGGATATGACGGGCTTGAAGTAACCAAACGGCTGGTGGAACAATACACGGACCTGCCTGTGGTCATTCTGACCATGCATGATGAACAGCAGTACCTGGTCCGGGCCCTGGAGGCAGGCGCAATGGGATATCTTACCAAAAGCAGCGCCCCTGAACAGCTGGTGGAAGCCATCAAAAAGGTTTATTCCGGCAAAAGGTTTCTCACCGAGGAAGGGGCGGAAGCCATCGCTCTGAAATTCGCCAGAGGGGCGAACAAAAAAGGCATCATCGACCAGTTGTCCACAAGGGAGCTGCAGGTATTGCGGGAACTGGCCATGGGACATACCAACAAGGAAATCGCAGAATCCTACCACATCGGAGTTAAAACAGTGGACACCTACCGCCACAGGCTTTTAAAAAAACTGAACCTTAGAAACAATGCCGAACTATCCCGTTTCGCCATCAATCACAACCTGATTGAAACCTGACTGACTTGTTCGGTTTATGGACAAGGACACGGCTGTTTATATGAAAGTCCGTGCCAACTTACCGGCATCAGGCGATCCGGTGTAACCTTCCACTCATTCTCAAAGCCCATCCAGGGCTTTTCCGAGGCAAATGCCGGA
>JAWLES010000010.1:0-26626 GCA_041685935.1 Desulfobacteraceae bacterium
CATCAAATCCCAGGGTATTGTACCCGAGGCTTATCGTTCCGGGAGTATTGAGCTCTTCGTGGATTCGCAGTGCGGCTTCGTACTCGCAAAGCCCCTGATGCAACTTTTCCACGGGAAGCCTGTTTACAAGAAGGGCCCCTGGAGAGGGTACAACGTCGGGACGCAGTTTTACCTTGATTTCGCGGCGGTCGATTTCCCCGAACATCTCGTCGGTTCTGATGCAGGCGAATGTGAGGATCTGGTCAAAAGCCGTGTTAAGGCCGCTCGTTTCCAGATCGTAAAAAAGATAGGTTCGCTTCATAGGAAAATACGGAAAGGCGGTACAATGATTCCGCCTTTCCGATGAATGGACAGTAAAAAGAGATATTCGTACAGGTTATCTCTTGGAAAACTGATAACTGGCTCGAGCACCCCTCTTGCCGTATTTCTTGCGCTCTTTCTGTCTCGAGTCCCTTGTAATATATCCTTCGGATTTCAAAATACCCCGAAGGTCTGGGTCAGCCGTTGCAAGCGCCCTTGAAATTCCGTGCTTCACCGCGCCTGCCTGTCCGCCGGGCCCGCCGCCGAGCACTGTTACCCTGACGTCGAACGAGCCGTCATTTTCCGTGAGCATGAGCGGGGACATCAGCATTGTTCTATCGGCATCACGTACAAAGTAATCATTCATCGGCTTGTTGTTGACAACAAACTCGCCCGTACCCGGTTTGATCCACACTTTTGCAACCGCGCTTTTTCTTTTGCCGGTTGCGTAAAATACATTCTGGCTATCCATTGGTAATTATCCGACCTCTGTTTCCTATATTTCAGCAGGTTCAGGCTTCTGAGCCGCATGAGGATGCTCACTGCCTGCATAAACATACAATTTCTTATAAAGCTGTCTTCCCAGTCTGTTTTTGGGCAGCATTCCCTTTACAGCTTTTTTCACCATCTCTTCAGGTTTTCTCTCCATGAGCTGTTCAGCCGTTTCAGACCTTATACCGCCCATATATCCCGAATGCCGGTAATATTTTTTGTCTTTCCACTTTCTGCCGGTCAGCCGGATTTTATCCGCGTTGATGACAATCACCCAGTCTCCCGTATCCACATGAGGAGTAAACAAAGGATTGTGCTTCCCTCTTATCCGTCTTGCAACTTCGGATGCCAGCCTGCCGAGGACTTTTCCCTCTGCGTCGACCACGCACCACTTTTCCATGTTGTCCGATCTTTTTGCACTGTATGTATACGTATTCAATTTATTTTACTCCTGTAGTCCGTCAAAATAACTTAAGGTATATATTATAATCGCGCTGAATTGTCAAGCAGATTTTACAGCTCAATCTTCCCGTTTTTCTCCGGAGCGGACTCTGTGTTTATCTTTCCTTGCTTTTTGTTCTTTTTTGAAGCGGATTCCACCTGGCTTGAACTGATACAGGAAACCTCGGCGTTCAGGATACCGCCGTTTTCCACAATAAGGTCCTTGCACTCCACTTTCCCTGAACAGCTTCCGGTGGAAAGGATGACAAGCTCCCTTGACGCCCTGATATTCCCTTCGAAATTGCCGCCTATGGTCATGCTTGAAATATCCGCCCTTGTGGAATACACTTCTCCGTTCCCTGCAATTACGACAACATCACCCTCTATGGTTCCGTTAACCTTTCCCTTGATAATCAGCTTTCCGCTGCTGGATATGGAGCCTTCGATCTCCAGCTCCTCATCAATAATCGAAAGGTTTTTTTTGTTTTTTTTAGCCAATTACACTCTCCTTGCTATCTATGATTGAAAATGGATAAACAGTTTTCCCACTTCTTTTCCCTGCAATGTTGTCAAAATATAATACCGCTTCCCCTTTTTCTCGATCGAGTACCTTTTCATCAGTACATCCTCCCCCGTATCGATCTCATAACCCCGGTCCTCACCGTCATTGTTGCGCCTGTTCCCCACGAACCCCTTGAAGTTGACCACACAGTCAGCCGGATCTATCCGGCCGGTTATAATATCCTGGATTACCAGAACATCCCCTCTTTCAACCTTTACATGGCTGTAGTTTCCGAAAATATGCCTTTCCCCGTTTATCAGCAGCCTGTATTTCAGAGTATCGGTTTTTTCAGATTCGGAGACTGTCAACCTTTCCTCTTTTCTGTCCGGCAGGTCACAGACATCCAGGAACACACTCCCGCAGGAATAAAAATCCTTCTTTGCCTCGATCCTGGTGTCCTCCCGGATGGTGAACGTCTGGTTCATGTCGTTGAGTCCGTTCCCTTTGCCTATAATATCAGCGCTCAGTCCCCTCCGGTAGTTGGCCACAATATCAAGAACCTCCACCCGGTCTCCGCGCCGGATCTTAAGGTGCTGCATTTCACCCACCACCACCGGAACGGAATCATTCACCGATATTACCATGTATTGGAGTTCCGGTTTCTTAAGATCAATACCCGGGGTTTCAGGTACAATATCAAGGATATCCATGAACCCGTTCACTGCATGTATGTGCTGTTTTACCTTCTGTTCAAGCGGAAGGGATTTGGCTGATTCAATCCCGAAAGCCGGAACATTGCATTCATAAAGGGCGTAATACGTTGCCGACCCCCTCTGTTCCTTGTGTACTGAATCGGGGTTCGCAGTCCTGTGGTTGTTGAACGTAAATTTATAATCCGGGTCCTTGATATGCCTGTTGATCTTCTCTATAACCTTTTCCGCCATGGTCCCGAGATCGATAATCACTCCGGTATCTTCATCCGTGTAAACGGCTGCATCCGCGATCACCGACTGGCCGTATCTTCTGGGGTTACGCATGGGCCCTTCCCATTTTTTGGAAAACACCCCGGAACCTTCATGCAGGTTTAAAAGACAGTCGCTTTCCCGGATCAGATCCTTGAGCACATGGACAACCTGTGTTTCATAATAACTGTCACCTTGATCCAGGAACTTTCGGTTCATGTCCTTGTTGATTTTTCTCTCTTTTCTGAGGATAGACGGGAAATTGGCCCTCGGCACAACAATCAGGTTTCCTTTTTCAAGGGAAAAGTCCGCATAAAGGTCGGCGGCAAGGAATCCCGCAGGCTCATCCCCCTGGATTCCTCCAACTATCATAAGGGTTTTCCCGGGCTCGACTCCGTGAATCCGGTACACGTTAAGCTCATTTTCCCTGCCCTCGTAAAATACTGTATGGGTCCGCCGCTGTGCAAAAACAGCCTCAGGCACAGCCCCCGCAAGCAGGCTGAGCAGCACCGTCAGCAGCACCACCGATTTAACCCCTTTTATATAATACTTATTAGTACGGCTCATCACCACCCTATTGTTGCTCCGTTTTCATGGGCATTTTCTTTTTAAGGACCAGTTTGCCATCCCTGTTGAACACCACCACTTCTGCGTGACTGAAAAAATCAGGACCCGAAGTGTTGCGGACACGGAACTTAACAGGCTTGAAGTGTGCAATGGAAAAAAACTGGCCTTTGTCGGGATTTTCCGGAATTCCGTTGTCAAGGGAAGATGTCGGCACCACCAGCCTGTCTTCAGCATCACCTTTTTTCGGATGCAGCAGGATAAAAATATGGCCGGTGATATCCCCGGGCTCCTCCGTCATATTCTGAATTTTAAAACGTACAAGCATGTCTCCGCTGCCGGTATCACCGGCTATCCTGAAATTTTCAATATCAACCATGTTTTCGTTTATCTGCGAGCCGTCAGATTTTTCAGAACCCGCATTTTCATCAGGCTGAACCTCATTTTCAGCTTCCGCCCGCCGGTCTTCAGGCTTTTCTTCAGACTCTTTATCATCAGATGAGCCTTGATCTTCGAAGTCTGTTTCAGGGAACTGCGAGGTTTGATCCTCCATATCCGTCAGCTCCATGCCGGACATGACCACCTTCGCCATCAGGTGCTCATTCCTGGAGGTCAATTTTTCAATCCGCTTTTCAGCCTTTGTCAATCTTGCATTCAGGTGCTCTTTTTCAGCTTTCAGCTCCGAATAAAGATAGTAGTATAAACAGGCTGCCGCTCCCAGGGCCAGGCTTAGATAAAAGAAAAGCTTTGCAGCGCGCCTTATCCAGTCAGCCGACTTCATCTTGCCGAAGTCATCCACAAGGATAAGCCGCTTATCAGTCTTCCTCCGGGCTTTGGAAGGCTTTGTGTATGATTTTATTTCCCTTTCCAGCTCTCTCGATATATCTTCCATACTTGGTCCTCTTTGACGAGTGTCAGCTCCTTGATTCCCTCTGCAACGTAACCGCTTGATTCATATGTCTGAAAAAAACGAACCCTCAGGTTCTCTCCCGTCTTTTTAACACGATAGTCCCTTCCTGTTACATTGATATACCTGTATTGCCGGGAGAGTCTCTTTTTCCTACGAACCCATTGATCTTTGTTCATGCCGTCGGAATAAAATCTTTCGGAATAAAACGAGGCATAGGTTTCCATTTTTTCATCAGACCATGCATGAAGCCACTCTTTTACTATCTCTTTTGCCTGCTGTTTGTATCCGGTCCGGTCCACAAGCTTTTTGGAAGCTGCCACAAGCGGAAAGTCAGTCTCCTCAAACCCTTTTCCCCGCATCTGGTAGAGGTCCCCTATTATTCTGTATTCCTTCCCGCGGTCCTTCACAAAAAGCTTTCGCCGTCCGAACCCGATTTTTTCCTCCTGAAAGGAAATCCCCATATCAAAAACAATCACATACACACTTTTGTGCCGGTAAATCCCGGTGCGGTCCAGGGCCACCTTCAGACTGCCCTCTTTACCGGACCGTATCCGGTTGACCTTACGCCATTCAGGCCACCAGTCAAGATCCGGCAGAAATTCCGGATCATAAAACTCCAGATAGCTATGGTAATCCCCTGATTCAATTGCGGCCGACCAATTTTTAAGCCACAGACCAACAGAGTTTTTCCGCTTTTCAAGCTCTTCAGGCTCAGCTTTTTGAATTGCATCCATGATAATTACCGGGGTTCGGTCCACCTCGATAAAATCGGAAAGCTTAACAACCGCATCATTATTAAGGGCGATGCAGCCGTTGGAATCCATGGGCCTGAGCTCCTTGTTGGTCCCGTGCAGCCAGATGGCGCTGCCGTTTCTACCTGCGCGCACATCCAGGTAATTGGGGTAGTCTGTCGGAAACGCCTTTCGCCCGTAAATCGGGGACAGGTATCTATCCTCGTACTCGTCCTTGATAAAGTAAATCCCCTCGGGCGTTTTTTTGTCTCCGTCAACCTCTTTGATCCCGGGTGCTTCTCCTGTGGAGCAGGGTTTGTCAAACACCTTGACCGGTCCTCCCGGCCGCTCGGAATAGATAAAAAGTCTCTGGGTGTCCTTTTCCACCAGAACGGCATTGCCGCCTTCAGGAAGCTTGACAAGCGCATCAGGCAGCCCCTCCCGTGTCCCGCACAAGGCGTTTGCTGCGGACGCCGCAAGCACTGCAGCAAAGATCATTGCAAAGAAACAGCCCTTGTAACCTGCATGATTTCTCATTTGGCTTTAAAACAACTCCTTTTCACGCTGAATTTTCAAATGGTCATAGGCCCTGGCGGAGGCTTTCCTTCCGCTGGAGGTCCGCAGAATCATACCGATTTTCAACAAAAAAGGTTCCACCACATCCACAAGCGTATCAGTCTCCTCCTGCAGTGTGGCGGCAACCGCGTCAATACCCACAGGACCTCCGCGGTAGAACCGGATGATGGTTTTCAGGTAGTTCCTGTCAAGAACCGTGAGGCCTTCCGCGTCTATGCCTTCAAGTGCAAGAGCGGCATCCACGTTTTCTTTTGTAATACCCGAACCTGACTTGACCTGGGCGTAATCCCTTACCCGCTTGAGCAGCCGATTGGCAATCCTCGGGGTCCCCCTGGATCTTCTGGCGAGTTCCTCAGCACCCTGGTCATCCGCTTTCACGTCCAAAAGCCGGGCGGATCGCTTTACCACGGTCACCAGATCTTCAATGGAGTAAAAATCGAGTGTCCTGAAAATCCCGAACCGGTCCCGGAGCGGAGAGGACAACAGTCCGACACGTGTGGTTGCGCCCACCAGCACGAACCGGTTCAGCCTGTATCTGTGACTCCTGGCGTGGATTCCCTTGTCAAATACAAAATCGACTGCAAAATCCTCCATTGCCGGGTAAAGAAACTCTTCAACCGTTTTGGGCAGTCTGTGGATTTCATCAATGAACAGAACATCCCCTTTCCGGAGGTTGGTCAGCATCCCCAGCAGGTCCCCCCCTTTTTCAAGTGCAGGACCTGAACTCACGGTAACCGCACTGCCCATTTCATTGGCTATGATATGGGAAATCGTGGTTTTCCCCAGCCCCGGAGGCCCGTGAAGCAGGATATGATCCAGTGGTTCGGATCTCATCTTTGCGGCCTGAATCGCTATGGAAAGAGTGTTTACAGTATCTTTCTGCCCGACGTATTCTTCAAATGTTGTCGGCCGAAGGGAGAGCACATCCGGATCGCTGTCCACAGGGGTTCGTTCGGACGCGACCATGCCCATTTTATCCGATGAATAGGAAATTATATCATCACTCATCTGTTACCCCCCTTCCCGGTAAATTTCATCAAATAGCTGTTCCGGGCTTGCAATATCCGTATTGCGGGAAAGGGCCTTATGGATAAGCTTCTTAGCCTCGGATGCAGGATGCCCCAGCTGTTCCACAAGCACTTTCAGAACCGGCTCTGAAATCGTATCCAGCCGGCCGGGCTGAGGCTCTGTTTTTACATCATCTCCTGCAGGTGTATCCGCAGCGAACCGCTCCATCTTTCCGTTCAGAGCCGCCACTATTTTTTCCGAGCTTCTCTTGCCGATGCCGGGCAGTTTTGATAAAAATTTCACGTCCTTTTTTTCTATGGCGCAGGCAATCTCCGAAACCGGTCTTTCAAGTGCCTTGACCGCTTTCATCGGGCCGATGGCATCCACCGTGATGAAAGTCTGAAAAAACTCTTTTTCAGCAAGGGTCTCAAAACCGATGAGAACCGGTCTGGGCTGGCGCTCGGTCTGGTGATAGTAGATAAAAAGTCCCAGGGTCTCACCGGTCCCTTTCAGGCGAATCCTGGACAATACATGGGAACACAGAAGAATCTCGTATCCCACACTTCCGGATAAGAGGAGAATTCCATCCGGTTCAAAACTGAAAATTTTTCCCTCTATATATCCGATCATACGTATGATTCATACCTGAAAAATCCGGCAAGTGCAAGAGCAAGAGCATCCGACGCGTGAAAAGGGCGGATTTTTTCCCCGTGATGCAGGATGTGTCTCACGGAACGCTCAACCTGATATTTGTCCGCGTTTCCGCTGGCGGATACCACCTTTTTGGCCTCTTTGGCAGCCACTTCAGCTACAGCGGCTCCGGACCGGTAAGATGCCAGAAGCAGAACTCCGGAGACTTTGCCCAGCATGATACCCGACCCGGGATATTTTTCAAGGGAATATATATCTTCGATGATTACAAGATCCGGGGATTGCCCGATGATAAAATCAGTAACCTTTGAGTAGATCGTATCGAGCCGCCTGCAAACCGGCTGGTTTTTCTCCGTTTGAATGCTGCCGAACGCATACCCGGTCACATTCGCCCCGTTGCCGGTGACGACACCGACCCCGGTTCCGGCAAGACCCGGATCAATACCAACTACCCTTATCATTTCTTTTCTTTTTCAATCCAGCCCTTCCAACTTCTTTTCAGCGATTTCCGCCTCTTTTGAATCAGGATACTTTTTTATCAGCTCATTGAGAATCAGCCTGGCGTTCGCATTCTCCCCCAGCTTGGAAAACGCATATCCCTGCTTCAGGAAAGCGGCAGAAACCTTGTTTCCATCTTCATAGTCCTCTATGACTTTCTGGTATTCAAGGATGGCTTTTTCGTACCATTCTTCCCGGTAATACGAATCCGCAATCCAGAATCTGGCATTGTCGGCTTTATCCGAATCCTCATACTTTTTCAGAAACTCTTCAAATACCCCCCTTGCCTGTTCAAACTTTTGATCGTCAAAAAGCTTTTTTGCCCGGTTGTATACAGACTCCGGCGTATCAGTCTCTTTGCTTTCCTCCGATTCATCTTCTGACCCGGAAGCTCCGGGTTCAAACCCCATATACTCCTCAAGCGCTCTTATCTTTTGCCGGTTTTCATCAAGCTGCCGGTTAAGGCTCTCGATTTCCTCCTCTCTCTCCTGCAGCTCGTTTTGGCTGAGTGTTTCAAGTTTATGACCTGATTCTTCTATAACCCCTCTCAAGCTGCGTACCTGAAGTTTCAGGTTGTGCAGATCAGCCTTAAGGGATGCATTGTTTTCCTTAATGGTTTTTGTATTGGCCCGGACGGCTTCATCCATCCGGGTAAATTTTTCTTCAGCTGCCTTATCCTTGCGGGCCTGCCTTGCATTCTCCATTTCAAGCGCCGTGATTCTGTTTTCCAGCATATTCACCCGGTCAGGCATCACACAGCCAGTAACGGCAACGCACAGGAAAAGAACTGCCAGACCCGTACCATGGATTTTATTTTTCATTGTCACACTCCGCTAAAAAAAATCAAGCGCATCCCTGTGTCGGGCAGGCCGGATGCGCTTGATAAATATAACCTGGAACAATCGACTATTTTATAACAAAATTGGCACGCCTGTTTTTAGCCCATGCTTCAGGGTTATGGCCCGGATCAAGCGGTTTTTCCTCACCGAAGCTCACCGTGCTCAGCCTGGATTCGGAAATTCCCATGTTGACCAGAAACTCCTTTGCAGCTTTAGCCCTTCTCTCGCCGAGCGCAAGGTTGTATTCGGTTGTTCCTCGTTCGTCGCAATGCCCTTCGATCAGGACGCTTTCATCACGATTGTTCTCCAGCCACTCAGCCTTATCTTTGAGTATTTCCTGAGCCTTGGAGGTCAGCTCTGAACTGTCGAATTCAAAATGAATTTTTTTGTTAACGAATCTTGCCTTTGCAGCCTTTCTCTCCTCTTCCTTTCTCTGTTCTTCGAGGCGCTGCTCTTCAAGTTTTCTCTGCTTTTCTTTTTCCGCATCAGTCATTTCATCTTCGGTCATTCCGGTGTCGGTATCCTCTGCACCCTGTTCCGTTTCAACCTGAGTCGCCTCGGGTTCGGAAACAACCGTTTTTTTACCGCAGGAAACCGTAAAAAACAATCCTGCAACCAACAATGCCGTTAACAGATGTACACTTATTCTCTTTCCCATATCTCCTCCTTAGGTTAATAATTAATCAAACCAACATTCAGAATTATTTGCTTACCATTGACCAGTCCGGGTCCATCTGACTTCCTTTCAGCTTAAGAAGCCGCCGTTGTTCATTACCGCCCGCAGTCATGACATACAGCCTTCGAACTCCGTTTTCCCGGCTGGAAGTAAATGCTATCATACTTCCGTCAGGGGACCATGCAGGGTCCTCGTTATCCCCTGCGTCTTTGGTGAGCTGGACCGGATATCCCCCGTCCACTCTGATAGTATAAATATCAATGGAGCCGTTTTGTACACCCACGTATGCAATCCTGTCACCGTTCGGTGACCACGCAGGAGATGTATTGTAATCCCCTTTAAACGTCAATCGTCTTAATTCGCCTGTTTCAAGAGATTTTATATAAATCTGGGGAGACCCTCCCCGGTTTGAAACAAAAGCTATTCTTTTTCCATCGGGTGAAAAAGCCGGAGAAACATCAATCCCCCAACTGTCAGTTACCTTTTTAATAATTTTTCCCTTACCGGTCAACAAATAAATTTCCTGATCCCCTGAAAAACTCAGGGAGGCCGCGAGCTCGAAACGCTCCGGATGCCAGTCAGGCGATATGTTCATTCCCTCCTTGTTCACGATCGCCCCTCTTTTCTCCCGGATATTTCTTATATAAAGATCCGGTTTTCCCCTGTGATAGGAGGTGTATGCAATCCATTCCGAATTTGAAGAAAAAGCCGGAGAAAGGGCAAGGTTCTTATGATCCGTTATTTTCACGGGATTGTTTCCGTCAAAATCGCACATGTAAACTTCCTTGTTTCCCCCGGACTTGGAAATAAAAGCAATTTTGCTTCCGAAGATGCCGGGCTTGCCTGTCAGCGCCAGGGATATCTCGCTGCAGAACCTGTGGACCATGATCCTTATATCCTCCCTGTGTCCGGTATACACCTTCCCGGCCAGCAGGCTTTTTTCAACGGTATCAAAGAGCCTCATATACAGGCGCACTCGGTCCTTCTCCAGCTTGATTCCTCCTGTCACCAGAAGCTCGGCACCGATGCCTGTCCAGTCAGGAAAATGAAGGCTCTTTTTTGTAATGCCGTCTTCTGCCGGCTCTGCCATGAAAGACCGGTC
Organism: Desulfobacteraceae bacterium; assembly: GCA_041685935.1. GTDB lineage: Bacteria > Desulfobacterota > Desulfobacteria > Desulfobacterales > Desulfobacteraceae > JAIPEK01. The sequence continues at coordinate 10,253 of JAWLES010000010.1, forward strand.
ATCAATGATTTTAATGTACCCGGTAAAATCCAGGGCATCCTTTAGAATTCCGCGGGCTTTTTCCGCGTCCTCCTTTTCAGAATCCGAACCGGTGAAAAGTTTGAACCGGGGCGCTGCAAGAGGAGTTTTCCTGATAAAGGGATTGCTGATGTCAAGATAAGTAATATCATCCGCCATTGCATGGCCCATGCCGAAAACAAACGGAAACAGGGCCGGGATCAGCGCATAAAAAATATGTTTCAAAATTCGCCTTGTCATTTACTCAAATACCGCCTTTTTATGTTTCGGACAACCGTCATGAACCTTTCACTCCCCTGGGGTTGAACCGCATCCCGACATTATAGGAGGTATGCCCTTCCGGCAGGGGAGAAAACGGAGCCGCCTTTTTGACCGCCCGCACGGCCGACTGGTCCAGATAACGGTTGCCTGATCTCGTCTCAATCCAGATATCAGCTATTTCCCCGTTTTTCAATATTTTTATCACAACAGTCACCACGGGACTGTTTTCGTTTTCTTCGATCCTGGCAAGCCTGGAGTTGAAGACCCAGTTCTGCTGGACAGCCACGGCAAGCATCTGGTTATAAATGGAAATCGCTGTATTACCGCCCCTGCCTGTTTCTGATTTTTCATCCCCTGAAGAACCGCTTCCTTCTTCCCTGCCGGCTTCAACCTCTTTTTCCAGCCTCTGCAAAGCTTGCTTCAGCTGGTCATCAGACTGTTTTTCCACGGTTTTTTCCATTGTTTCCCTTGCAGCCTCGATCACCTTTTCCGGCTCATAGGTTTTCTTTTTCAGAGAAGATTTTTCTTTCTTATCTTCATCCTTTTTTTCCTCTTTTTTTTCAGCAATCAGTTTTTCCAGATTCTCAGGTTTCGACTTCAGGCTTATATCGGGCTTTATTACCCTGGGGCTGCGATCAGGCTCAGGGTCAGACGGTTTTTCTTCAGACACCTGTTTGTCTTCAGACACCTGTTTGTCTTCAGCAGCAGTCTGCGTCGTATTTTCAGCAGGTGCGGAATCACCTGGAGCATCCGCAGCCGGCTGGTCGGAAGAATCCGGGGAATAGGATACCAGATCCACCTGAACCGCAGGAGGTGTTTCTTCCCTTGGCACATCAAAGCGCTGGATGGCCAGCAGGGAAAGGAGAAAAACAAAGTGCAGCAGAACAGACGCTCCGGCAAAAACAATCCAGGCTTTTCCGGTTTGTGACGGCGGCTCTCCCGAAAGATTTTCCCGTTTGTTTTTTAAAGAAAACAAATCATTCGCCCCTGAAGAATCAAGATTGTTCTTTTTCTTCGGGAAGTGTGATCATCCCGAGGCTGTCAACCCCGGCCTCTTTTATCTTTGAGACCACGTTTATCACAATTCCGTACGGGACTTGTTTGTCCGCCCTGAGATAGACATTCCGCTCGCTGAAATTGTCCAGGATACCTTCCAGCCGATCAGTCAGATATTCAACATTAATGGATTGATCATTGACATAAACCTTCCTGTCCTCGTCCACCGAGATAATAAGTTTTTCCCGTTCCCCTTTCAAGGGCTTTGATGTGGCCTTGGGCAGGTCAACGTCAACTCCCTGAACCATCATCGGAGCTGCAACCATAAAGATCACCAGAAGCACCAGCATGACATCCACAAAAGGGGTCACGTTAATGTCGGACAAAAGCTGGTGGTTATCAGAACCGGTATCCATTTATACCTCCCTTTGCCGCTGAAGGTCCCGCTCAACGATATTCAGGAAATCTGATGAAAACCCCTGCAGTTCACCATCCAGAATCCGGATCTGGTTGATGAAATAGTTGTAGGCGATCACCGACGGAATGGCAACAGCAAGTCCTGCTGCAGTGGCGACAAGTGCCTCGGAAATTCCCGGAGCGACCACGGCAAGGCTTGCCGACCCGCTGACACCGATCCCCTGGAAGGTATTCATGATGCCCCATACGGTCCCGAAAAGCCCGATAAACGGCGAAGTGTTGCCTGCAGTAGCCAGGAAAGGTACAAGCTGGGACAGGCGCCTTACTTCAATACTGCCGGCCCTCCTGAGACTCCGCTGTACGTTGTTAAGGGTCTGAACGGAAGACGTCCGGCCCCTGACGGTTTCCGCCTTGTCAGCGGCTCCATGCGACTGCCCCCCCTCGTTGAGCTTGGCAAGCTCCAGATAGCCGGTCATGAAAATCCTGGCCACGGGACTGGTTTTCAGGGCTCTTGCCTTGGAAAAAGCCTCCTTCATTGTCTTGCACTGCCAGAAAAGGTCGGTGAACTCCTCGGATTCCCGGTAAGCTTTCCTGATATACCTATATTTTATAAAGATGATGGCCCACGTGGTGATGGAAAAAAACAAAAGCAGCAGCAGCACGATTTTCACCACGGTTCCCGCTTCGCTCAACAGATAAAAAAAGCCGAGTGTATCAGAACTCATACATGTTCTCCAGTTTCACATATCCTCAATTTTCAGTCATTTTTCATGTTAAGATGTTACGTATATGACCTTGAGCCTCATGTCAAGGCCTTTATATTAAAGTTAAGGGGATGCTGCCGGCGTCAGCCGCTCCGAAAAAAAAACCCCTGCACCGGAAAACGGCGCAAGGGCTCAATATCAAAAGTAAAAATGAAAGTTACATTTTTACATCATACCAGGCATTCCGCCCATTCCGCCGGGCATTCCGCCGCCGCCTGCAGGCATTCCTCCGCCTTCATTATCTTCAGGCTTATCCGCTATCATCGCTTCTGTGGTGAGCATCACGGATGCAACGCTTCCAGCGTTCTGGAGTGCGAAACGCACAACTTTTTTCGGATCGATTACACCGGCCTTGATCAGGTCTTCATACTTGTCGGTTCTGGCATTGTAACCGAACGCGCCTTCACCCTCCTTGACCTTGTTGATGACAACCGCACCTTCGACACCGGCATTGTTTGCAATCATTCTCAGCGGTTCTTCAATGGCTCTTGCCACTACCTGAACACCAAGCTCTTCCTCCTGGACCAAATCAAGGTCCTTAAGGGCGCCCAGGGTACGAACGAGAGCGACACCGCCGCCGGGAACAACACCTTCTTCCACTGCCGCACGGGTTGCATTAAGAGCGTCTTCCACCCTGGCCTTTTTCTCTTTCATCTCGGTTTCAGTGGCTGCGCCCACGCTTATGACGGCAACGCCGCCGACCAGCTTGGCAAGCCTTTCCTGGAGTTTCTCCCTGTCGTAATCAGACGTGGTCTCCTCAACCTGGGCACGGATCATTTTAACGCGGCCTTCGAGAGCCTCTTTGGTGCCTGCGCCGTCCACGATGGTGGTATTGTCCTTGTCTATATTCACGTTCTTGGCCTGTCCGAGATCGTTTACGGTCAGGCTCTCAAGCTTGAGCCCTACATCTTCGGAAACGACCTGTCCACCGGTTAAAACCGCGATGTCTTCGAGCATGGCTTTTCTTCTGTCACCGAATCCGGGCGCCTTTACAGCAGCAACGTTCAAGGTACCTCTCAGCCGGTTCACAACCAGTGTGGCAAGGGCTTCGCCTTCAATATCCTCTGCTATGATTACAAGCGGCTTTCCTGTCTTGGCGATCTCCTCGAGTACCGGGAGAAGGTCTTTCATGCTGCTGATCTTTTTGTCGCAGATCAGGATGTAAGCATCCTCGAGCTCGGCCACCATCTTTTCATTGTCCGTAACAAAGTAGGGAGAGAGGTACCCGCGGTCGAACTGCATGCCCTCGACAACCTCAAGGGTTGTTTCCATGGCCTTGGCTTCCTCTACGGTGATAACACCCTCTTTGCCGACCTTGTTCATGGCCTCGGCAATAATATTTCCGATGGTTTCATCATTGTTGGCAGAAATGGTTCCGATCTGCGCGATTTCATTCTGGTCCTTGGTGGGATGGGTGATGCTTGAAAGCTCGTCGACTATTTTTTCAACCGCCTTGTCAATTCCCCTTTTAATACCCATGGGGCTGTTTCCGGCTGCAACCAGTTTCTGACCCTCTTCATAGATGGATCTGGCAAGAACCGTGGCAGTGGTTGTACCATCACCGGCCATGTCACTGGTTTTGCTGGAAACCTCTTTTACCATCTGGGCTCCCATGTTTTCAAACTTGTCTTCAAGTTCGATTTCCTTGGCAACGGTAACACCGTCCTTGGTAACCGTGGGAGAACCCCATGATTTCTCTATAACCACGTTTCTTCCCTTGGGTCCCAGTGTTACCACAACTGAATCCGCGAGAGTCTGAACGCCTCTCAGCATCGCTTCACGGGCTTTGGCAGCATATTTAATCTCTTTAGCCATATCTAAACGCCTCCATTCATATTGAATTTTTTAATATTGATATCTGTACCGTAAAAATGATCAGGTCCGGATTATCCTTCTATAACACCGAGGACATCATCCTGACGCATGATAAGATACTCGTTTCCATCGATTTTCACCTCTGTGCCGCCATACTTGCTGAAAAGGATATGATCCCCGACTTTAATCTCCATGGGCAGAAGGGTTCCATCCTCTCCCATCCTGCCCTTGCCTGCGGCAATAACCTTTCCTTCAATCGGCTTTTCCTTGGCGGTATCCGGAATAATAATTCCGCCTTTGGTCTGCTCTTTTTCCTCAATCCGCTCAACAAGAATTCGATCCTGCAGTGGCCGTAAACTCATAATTCTAACCTCCTTAACTGATAATAAACAGTAATGTTAAATGTTAATGTTAATTGTTCGTGATCTATATATGGATATAAAGCTTCGTTATTTGGACTCGTCCGTTGTTTTCGGTGCCGAAGCTGAAGCTTTATCTTTGGTTCCGCAGGCAGTCCCCTCGCTGGACGAGGAGGTTTCGGGTTTATCGGAACCCTCTGGTGCGGCTGAATTTGAAGATCCTCCGTAATCGGTGACATACCATCCCGAGCCTTTCAGATGAAAAGTGCTCTGGGATATCAGTTTCTTCATCCCCCCTTTACAGCTCGGACACTCCTGAAGCGGGGGATCTGATATTTTCTGCAATGCTTCTTCCACTCTTCCGCATTCTTTGCACTGGTATTCATACACTGGCATAATACTGTCTCCAAATGACTAATGTGATTTCATGTCCGTTGTCTCAAATCAAAAATAAAATAGTCAGTCTTTCCCGGTTGTCAAGGCAGGCAATAAAAAAATCAGGAATTTTGAATCCGCCATTTTTCAAAGTATTCACTGACACCGCTTATTCCTGGCACGGAAACCCTTTCGAGTATGGCGCACGTAATGTCATGCACCTTCCTCTCTTCTGCAAGCTCATTCTCGGGTGAGGATGATTTCTCATACATCCTGTGAAACCTTGAAAATCTCACGATGTGGACAAGTTCATGAACCATTACATATATAAGAAAAGGTAAAAGGTGCAGAGACTCCCGTTTTTCAACCGCTTTCAGAACAGCATCGTCCTGGATGCATATGATATAATAGGTAAAAGCTGACGAGCTTAAATATTCATCATTTTTCCTGGCTTCATACTTCACCACCTGGGCAAAGGGGCCGCAGACCGTCTCATGTTCGGCAAGGTCCTTTGCAGTAAGCACCTCGTATCTGCTGTGAAGCCACTGGGCCGAGGACATTTTATAATAATTGCTCACAAGCTCCTCTGCAAGCATTACCGCCTCTTCCACGGTTTTAAGCTGTGCTGGAGAAAACCGACTCAATAAAATTGCATCCCTCTTTTCAGTCAAAACCTGATAAAAAATTTGAAAAAGCTACATATTGTGTTATATTATGTGTTTTGAAAATAACATCATAACGGAATTAATCCATTAACAAAACAAAGGGGGTGATTTCTTTGGGCAGCGTAATTAAAAAGAGAAGAAAAAAAATGAGAAAGCATAAGCACAGAAAACTTCTGGCGAAAACCCGGCACCAGAGAAAAAAGAAGTAACCTCCGCAAAGCCGGGAATAACGAGAATATTGAGTGTGAAGGTTTTATAAAAACCATTCACCTCAATACTCGTTATTCTTTATATTCCCTGCCTCTACTTAACCTTTCCATCCTTGAAAAGACGCATGAAATCGGAATCCGTGGAAAGGACAAGCGTACTTTCCTTGTCCATGGCACCCCGATACACATCAAGGGTTTTCATAAAGGAGTAGAAATCCGGATCAAGGCCGTATGCACTTGCATAAACTTCGGTCGCCTCTGCATCCGCCTCACCTTTGACAGCTTCAGCGATTTCATACGCTTCCGATGAGATCTCTTGAAGGATTTTTTGCTTCTCACCCCGGATCTCGCTGGCCTGGCCCCGTCCCTGGGATCTGAATTTCTCAGCAACCTGGTTACGCTCGGCGATCATCCTTTCATACACCGCTTCCTGCACCGAATCAATATAGTTGACCCGCTTGATCTTAACATCCAGAAGATCGATCCCGAACTTTTCCAGCTTGGGCCGTGCCTGCTTTACAATCCGTCTTGTGATCTCGTCCCTTCCAAGCTGCACCTCATACCGCTTGTATTTTTCAAAGCTGGTTTCCTGTTTAACCGCCTTTCCTTCCTCTCCCAGCTTATCTTTCTCTTCATTTTCCTGGTCCAGCATCTGTTCTTCGAACGTACCCTCACTCGCTTCAAGCACATCCAGAAGCCGATTGCTGTTTCTCACGCTCTCCACCAGGGGATAAGAGGTCACAAGGTTCCGCATGGCAGGATCAATGATATCGTCCAGCCTTCCAAGTGCAGCCGTTTTATTGTTCACGGTCTGGAAAAACTTCACAGGGTCAACGATCTTCCATCTGGCAAAGGTATCCACCCAGATGTATTTCTTATCTTTCGTGGGTACCTGCCCCTGATCGCCGTCCCACTCGAGGAGCACTTTCTCAAAAAAGCTTACTTTCTGGATGAACGGAATCTTGAATTTCAATCCGGGTTCCTTTATGGGGTCGCCCACCACCTTACCGAACTGGGTCACAACCACCTGCTCTGTTTCATCCACCACATAGGCTGATGAATACAGTGCCAGTCCCGCCAGAATCACAACCCCTATAACCAGTTTTACAGTCCTGTTCATTTTCATCACCACACTATATCATTTATTTACATTTTTGTTGGTTGTCATACCGCCGGTAACGCCGCCGTCTCCCATGGGCAGAAACGGAAGCAGATTTTTCTGTTCCGAATCGATCACGTATTTTTTCCCCATCTTCGGGATCACATCACTCATCGCCTCGAGGTAGAGGCGCGTTTCCGTGACCTGTCTGGCTTTGGCGTATTCTTTGTAGATGGACTTGAATTTGGCCACATCACCCTGGGCCTTGTTCACCCTTTCAATGGCGTATCCTTCGGCATCTTTGATCACCCGCCTGGCCTCGCCGCGTGCGGCAGGCACGGCCTTGTTGTACTCTTCTCTCGCCTTGTAGATGATCTGCTCTTTTTCCTGGATGGCCGCATTCACCTTGTTAAAGGAAGGCTGAACCGCCTTGGGCACATTGGTTTTCTTCATCTCGATGGTCACGATGTTGACCCCGGCCTCGGCCTCGTTCATCTCCTTTTGAAGATTCTTGGTTGCAGCCTGGGCGATCTCGATTCTTTCACTGATCACCTCGGTGATGCTCCGGTCCCCCACCACGGTCCGCATGGTGGACTGGGACATGTCCCGCAACAGCGATTTCACATTCTTTACCTTGAAAAGGTAGTTGTACGGATCAGCGATCCGGTACTGCACGATCCAGGGAACAATGGCAACATTCAGATCTCCGGTGAGCATCAATGCCTCTTCCCGCTCGGCGTTGTCATCTGAAAAACGGACACTGTCATCAGCCCCCTGGACCGTTTCAAACCCGAATTCCTCTTTGCGGATCCGCTTGACCATAACCGTTTTCACATCCTCAACACCTGCGGGGAGCTTAAAGTGAAGTCCGGGCTGCGAAATACGGTTAAACTGGCCGAACCTCTGCACCACTCCGACCTCGTCCAGCTCCACCTGGTAGATCATGGAGTTGCCGAAAAATATCAGAAGCAGAATGATTAAAACAGCTATAATCCCGGTAAATCTGAAATTTTTCATTTTGTTGAAAAACTCGTCGAAATTCGGAGGGGTGGGCATGCCGCCGCCTCCTCCTCCCTGCCGGCCTTCCCGGCTGCTTTCATATTTTTCTTTCTTTTCTCTTAATTTATCCCAGTCCCAGTTCATACATAGTTTCCTGTAAAGTATTAAATTGTTGTTGATTGAAAATCCATTGTGCGTACACTATTCCCTAGCATAAATTATTTTGCAGTATTATCAAGGATAAAATGACAACACTGATCCGAAAAAAACACCTTTTCATGCACACGCTGTAAACACGGCCCTGACCGGCGCAGGATATCCTTCCACAGTCCGATCCGGATCAGCCGGGTCAAGAAAATCGTCAAGGGATTCGGTATGGATCCAGGGCGTTTTTCTCTGCTCTTTACAGGTGGTCTTTGTGACATCCACCTGCGAAACCCTTGAAAACCCAGCCCGCTTCAGCCACGATTCCATGCATTTCAGATCCGGAATGAAGAACACATTCCGCATTTTGGCATACCTGGATTCCGGAAACAGGCACATGCCCTCTTCGGAATCAATAACCAGGTTGTCCAGCACAAGCATTCCACCGGGCTTTGTCATCCGCCTTATCCCGGAGAGCATCTCAATGGGAGACCTTCTGTGATACAAAATTCCCATGCAGAACACAAGATCAAAGCAGCCGTCCATCATGGGAAGGCGCTCGAATCCGGCTGGAATGCAGAAAAGGTTTTCCAGCCTTGAATACTTCTGCAAGGCGAGATACTGGTAGTAAAAAGAATGCTGGGGCTCGACTCCCAGGACCATCATAGGATCGCCGGCCGCAGCACGGAACATGTAGTACCCGTTGCTGGAACCGATGTCCAGGATCTTTTTTCCTGCAAGATCGGGCAGATGCTCCCTGAACCTGTCCCACTTCATCCACGACCGCCATTCGGAATCGATATCAAGTCCGAACAAGCTGAAAGGGCCCTTCCGCCAGGGGCAAAGCCTTGCCATATTTTCCCGGATTTTTTCATACTCCCGCCCGGTTACATCATCCCTTACGCCTATGACTATTTTTGCACGGTCCAGGGAAACACACGAAGGAGTTACATCAGGGAGGTCTTCCAGTGCTTTGCTGAAATAAAAGGCATTTCCCGCCGGGTTGTCAAAAAACTTACTTCTTTCATTTACAAGGCGTTCAAGATCAGGCAGGCAATGATCCAGCCCGAACCTTTCTTTTTGTTCCAAAAGCTTTTCCATTCTTATTTTCCAAAACTGTTCATACTTCCGGCTTGAGTGCAAGGATGGAAGCAAAGTTGAACCATTTGAGCCAGACATCCGGGGAATCGAACCCGGCCCTTTCAAGCCTTGCCTGATGATCACGGAGGGTCTCCGGAATCAGAACCTTTTCAAGCGCGTCCCGTTTCCGGCTGATCTCGAGCTCGGAATAGCCGTTCTCAAGTTTGAACTCCCTGTAAAAGGATTCGTACAGGGTGCGTATCTCATCCGCGGCATGAGTGATTTTCTCGGTTAATAAAAGAGCGCCGCCCGGTTTAAGACCGTTGAATATTCTTTGTATGATGCCGTCTCTTTTTTCAGGGGCTACAAACTGAATAGTCAGGTTCACTATAACAACAGAGGCATTTGATATCGGAACCTTTTCGATCCTGCCGCAGATAAACTCAACCGAACGCCTTTGCCGATCCGAAAGCCTGTTGATGTATTTTTCGATCATGGGAGCGGAGCTGTCAACAGCCTTCATGGAAAAAGGCTTTCCGCCGAACCGGTTGAATATCATCAAACCCAGGTTGCCGTTGGAGCATCCCAGATCGTATATCCCGGTTCCTTCCCGGAAAAAATAATGAGCCAGTTCCGCCTGCATACGAATGCTTTCCGCGTACAGCGGCACTGATCGGTGCAGCATATCATCAAACACCTCTGCCACCCGTTCATCAAACCTGAACGGCTGCACCGGGGTTGATTTTTCCGCAAAAATCCTGTCTTTGGGCATTAAAGTTTTCCTTACGTTTGCTTTTTTGATACAATCCGTATAATATTATATTCATTTTAGTAAAAGTTTGCAATCAGTTGGAGGGATCACATGTCCGAATTGCACAGGAGGCAATCATGGAAATTGTAGGAATCGATGTGGGTTTCGGCTTCACAAAAGCTTATAACGGAACGGATTCAGTCATCTTCAAATCCATAATAGGTGAAGCCGCCGATATTGAGTTCAACTCCTTTCTGGGAGATGACTCAGCCTCTTCCAACCTGCATGTCACACTGAACGACAAGACCTACTTTCTCGGCAACTTTGCAGAACTCCAGTCCAATATCCGGGATTTCACCCTTGAGCAGGACAAGTTCATCAACGATTTCGTGAAAATACTTGCTGTTACGGCTGCAGGCATGTGCTGCAGCGGAGACGAACCCCTTAATGTTGTATCAGGACTTCCGGTGGGTTTTTTGAAACGGGACACCAGAAAATTCAAGGAAGCCGTCACCGGCACACATGAGCTTACATTCCACAAGGAAAACGGGCAGGATATATCCAAAAAAATAACCATTGCCAAAATTCACATGATCCCCCAGCCCATAGGCAGCATTTTCAACCTGATTTTCGACGATACCGGGAAAATTGCAGACAGGAACCTTGCAATGCAGAAACTCGGAGTGGTGGACATCGGGTTCAAAACAACCGATTTTTCCATTTTCGACCACCTCAAATATATCCAGAGAGGCTCTTCCACCATGGAAACAGGTATTTCCAAGTGCTTCTCTGTGATCGCAAACAAGCTCAGACAGGAAAGCAACATTGACATCGAACTGTTCCGGATGTTTAAATTCGTTGCTTCCGGGGCAATCAAGATCAAAGGCAAGGAGTACAACATTTCGAACCTGAAAAAACGGGTTTACAACCATACGGCGTCGGCCATCTCCAGGGACCTGAACCGGCTGTGGGAGGATGACTGGGATATCGACTCCATAATCCTGTCAGGCGGGGGAAGCAACGAGATCGGTGAATACCTCGCTCCAAAGATAGAGGGAAACATCATACCGATTCCCAAAAACATAGACGCAAGGTTCAACAATGTCCAGGGATACCTGAAATTCGGCAGGTACAAATGGGGGCACACGCAAGGCAGTTCCTCTGGTTCCGCCAGGTTAAAAAAAAGCCCCGGAGAGACTCCACTTCAGGAGACTGATACCGGAGGACCCGCCGATTCCAGGGAAAACGGGAAATCATCCAGAGGGATGGGCTGGCTCAAAAGGCAGGCTTAAAAACGGATTCAGACGACTTCCATGCAGCACGACAATATATCGGATTTACTCAAACAAGTGGCTGACGGAACCACTTCAGTCCCTGAAGCAAAGGCTCTTCTTAAAAATTTCTATTTCGAGGATATCGGGTATGCCCATGTGGATCATCACAGGTCTTTCCGCAAGGGTTTCTGTGAAGTTATTTTCGGACAGGGCAAATCCGCGGAGCAGATCATCGGAATCATGGAAAAAATGGCTGACCGGGAAGCCGCCATTCTCGCCACAAGGGTGGATGCACCCAAGGCGGAGCTGATCCTTAAAAAGTTTAAAAACGCACAATATCATGAAGACGCTCACCTTGTGGAACTTTGCACACGTAAAACCGAGGTCACCGGAAACGGGAATGTCCTGGTGATTTCCGCAGGCACCTCTGATATCCCGGTGGCAAAAGAGGCCGGGCTAACAGCCGGGGCCATGGGAAACCGGGTGGAATCGGTGTATGACGTGGGAGTTGCCGGGATACACCGGCTGTTCGCGCACAGGGAACTCATTGAAAATGCATCCGTGATCATTGCAGTGGCAGGTATGGAAGGGGCGCTGCCGAGTGTGGTGGCCGGAATGGTGGGATCACCGGTTATAGCCGTCCCGACCAGCGTGGGATACGGCACCAGCTTCAACGGACTGACCGCCCTTTTCGGCATGCTCAACTCATGCAGCTCGAATATCGCAGTGGTCAATATAGATAACGGGTTCGGAGCCGGGTACATGGCCTCGGCCATCAACCACACCTGACCCGGTTAACAACCGGACTCACGCCTGATCGGAGCCTAGGGCGACGACATCAAAAAGCCTGTTTACCGCTCCTCAATTTCGGCTGCAAGTTTCCTGTTGTAAATAAAAAGGACCAGTGCCCCTCCTGTCAACAGCAGAAGCACTGCAACCAAAAGCACCACCCCCTGTTTCAGAAGTGTATAGTCAGGGCCGGGCTCGGGCTCGGGATTGTCAATAAATCCATCCATGGAAAAAACCGGATCAATCAGCCCCGGATGGGCACGTGGCTTTTCCACACCGCACTTCCATACCATAAGACCAATGACTTCATCCGGGTGATTCAAGGAGTATCCCCATCCTTTGATGGATGCCTTCAAAAATGATTCTGTCCGTTCAGGATGTTCCAGGAGCTCATCTCGGGTTGTAAAAAGAGAGTCACCGTAAAAATCAACACCATAGGTCTGCGGAGATATGATTTGATGAACTTGTCCGGATACAGCAGCCGGACTGATCCACAAGCCGACCCACAATGCACAGCAGATGCAGCATATAGCCGCACCAGGACCCGGTAAAATTTTTCCATACCGCTGTATCAGTTCCACACCGAACCTCTTTTGTTATATCACTTCCGCGCCGGTCCCCACTTTGCCATCCGGGCACACTGAACGGCATTTGCCGTTTAAGCAATTCTGAAGTGGACGAATACGGCCAAAAAACAGAGGTGGTAAATTAAAGTGAATGATTAATTAAAAAAATACCCCAATTTCAGGGTCAATGCAAACGCATTTTGGTATCCCGTCATTTATACAGGCCATAAAAATGGTATTATTAAAAAAAATTTAAGAATACTAAATTTATTCTTGACATCATTTTCAAAAAGGCGTTATATGAATTTTAATACTTTTGAAGGATAAAAATTAAGAATGAACACCGGTTTTGAAAACATACTACTAGTCCTTATTCTTATCGTCGTGGAGGTCATAATTACCACCTCCATAGAATGGGGCTCTTAGTGGCATAAAACCGAAATTTTTTTTAAAAGCCGTTATCAGCCCCGAAAAGGGGGATAACGGCTTTTTTTATTTCCGGGGGAATTTTATGAGAAGCGACATTGCAAAAAAAGGAATCGCACGGGCACCTCACAGAAGCCTTATGAAAGCGGTGGGATTTACCGACTCGGAGATTGAAAGGCCCCTTGTGGGGATAGCCAATTCAGCCAACGAACTGATTCCCGGGCATATGCATCTTGACCGGATCGTGGAGGCGGTCAAGGCGGGGGTCTATTCGGCAGGGGGCACGCCCATGGCATTTTCCACAATCGGGGTCTGCGACGGCATCGCAATGAACCATACCGGGATGCACTATTCACTGGCAAGCAGGGAGCTGATCGCAGATTCAATTGAAGTAACCGCCATGGCCCACCCATTTGACGCCATAGTCATGGTGCCCAACTGCGACAAAATCGTTCCCGGCATGCTCATGGCGGCGGCAAGACTGAACATTCCCTGCATATTTGTCAGCGGCGGTCCGATGCTTGCCGGCAGGCACCCTGAAGACAGCGGAAAACAGATCGACCTTGTCAGTGTATTCGAAGCCGTGGGTGCTGCAAGGAGCGGAAAGATCACCGAGCAGCAGCTTCTGGATATTGAAAACTCGGCCTGCCCCACCTGCGGCTCATGTGCCGGGATGTTCACCGCCAACTCCATGAACTGCCTTACAGAGGCAATCGGCATGGGCCTTCCCGGCAACGGCACGGTTCCGGCCCCTTTTTCCGAACGAATACGCCTTGCCAAACAGGCTGGAACAACAGTCATGTCCCTCCTGAACAAGTCGGTGACTCCGGATTGCATTCTCACGGACAAGGCATTCAGAAACGCGCTTGCAGTTGACATGGCCCTCGGGTGTTCCACCAATACAGTACTTCACCTCAAGGCCGTCGCAAATGAAGCAGGGGTGGACATCGAACTTGACCTGATCAACGAAATCAGCGACATGACTCCCCATCTGTGCTCTCTGAGCCCGGCCGGTCCCCACAGGATCGAGGATCTCAACACTGCAGGGGGAATACCCGCAGTGATGAAAACCCTGAACGATATCAGCCTGATTCATTCGGACTGCATGACCGCAACAGGGCTGACGGTCCGGGAAAACCTTGAAGGTGTCCGGGTAAAAGATCGATCCATTATCCGGCCTGCGGAGAACCCTTACCACGAACACGGGGGACTTGCGGTGCTGTTCGGGAACCTGGCTGAAGACGGATGCGTGGTCAAGCAGTCCGCAGTGGTGGACAGGATGCTGAATCACAAGGGTCCTGCACGCGTTTTCAATTCCGAAGAGGAAGCCACCGAAGCCATCATGAACAATTCGATTCAGAAGGGGGATGTGGTTGTGATCCGGTACGAAGGCCCTGCAGGCGGGCCCGGCATGAGGGAGATGCTGACCCCCACTTCAGCAATTGCCGGAATGGGGCTTGACGACAGTGTGGCCTTGATCACGGACGGCAGATTCTCAGGCGGGACCAAAGGCGCATCCATAGGACACATTTCCCCTGAAGCTTTTCACGGAGGGCTTCTGGCAATTGTGCAAGAGAATGATGAAATTATCGTGGACATCCCCGGAAAAACACTTGAACTCAATGTGGACCGGGCTGAAATTGAAAAGAGGTTTTCCAGCCTGCGGCAGCCTGAACCCAAAATCCGGAAAGGGTACATGGCAAAATACGCCGGCCGGGTAACATCCGCCGGAGACGGAGCTGTTTTTAAAGGATGAACGGAGAGGAGATATGAAACTTAAGGGAGCTGAAATACTGATCAAAATGATTAAGGAACAGGGGGTCGAAACGATCTTCGGATATCCAGGAGGCGCCGCCATTGACATTTATGACGAGCTTTCCCGCCATGACGACCTCAGGCATGTTCTTACCCGCCATGAGCAGGGGGCGGTCCATGCGGCTGACGCATATGCCAGGGCGGGTTCCTGTGTGGGAGTGGCACTTGTGACCTCCGGCCCGGGGGCCACCAACACCGTCACCGGAATCGCGTCCGCGTATATGGATTCCATCCCGGTGGTGGTTTTCACAGGCCAGGTACCGACTGCCCTGATCGGGAATGATGCGTTCCAGGAAGTGGATATCGTAGGCATCACAAGGCCCTGCACCAAGCACAACTACCTTGTCAAGGATGTAAAGGACCTTGCCAGAACCGTCAAGGAAGCATTTTTTCTCGCAAGCTCGGGACGGCCGGGCCCCGTACTTGTGGATCTTCCGAAAGACGTTATCCAGGCAGTGACCGAATTTGTCGATCCTGGGGAAATCTCCCTTAAAACATACAAACCCACCTACAAGCCCAACAAAAAGCAGGTGGCCAAGGTTGTGGACCTTATTGCAAAAGCGGAAAAGCCCCTGATATTCTCAGGCGGCGGAGTGGTCCTTTCAAAGGCTTCAGAGGAGCTTACAAAGCTTTCAAGGCTCACCAACATACCTGTGACAGCATCGCTCATGGGGCTCGGCAGCTTTCCCGGCACCGATCCCCTGTGGCTGGGCATGCCCGGAATGCACGGCACCTACCGTGCCAACATGAGCATCGGCGAGTGCGATCTTATGATAGCAGTCGGAGTCCGGTTCGACGACAGGGTCACGGGAAAGGTGGAAACTTTCGCCCCCAATGCCCGCATCGTACAAATTGACATCGATCCCACCTCCATCCACAAGAACATCCCGGTGACCTGCCCCATTGTGGGAGACTGCAAAGAGACCCTGTCCATGCTCAACAGAATGTTGGAAGCTGCTGACAGGGACCTGGTCCGCCCGGAAAGAACCGGATGGCTGAACACCATAGAACAGTGGAAATCCACCACTCCCCTTCGTTACGAACAGACCGAGGATATCATCAAACCCCAGTATGTGGTTGAAAGGCTCAATGAGCTCACAGACGGGGAGACCATCATCACCACGGAAGTGGGGCAGAACCAGATGTGGGCGGCCCAGTTTTTTCATTTTGACAAGCCCAACCACTTTATCACTTCAGGTGGACTCGGAGTCATGGGCTTCGGGCTTCCGGCAGCCATAGGAGCCAAGGCGGCATGCCCGGAAAAGACGGTCATCGACATTGCAGGTGACGGGAGCATCCAGATGAATATCCAGGAGCTGATGACTTCGGTTGAATCAAACTTCCCGGTCAAGATCGTCATCCTCAACAACGGGTGTCTCGGAATGGTCCGGCAGTGGCAGGAACTGTTTTACAATAAAAAATACTCCTCCACCCTGATGGAATGCTGTCCCGATTTCATTAAAATAGCTGAAGCTTACGGGGCAAAGGGTCTCAGGTGCACCCGGCCGGATGAAGTGGACCAGACCCTGAAAGAGGGGCTTTCATTGCCGGG
>JAWLES010000011.1:0-25984 GCA_041685935.1 Desulfobacteraceae bacterium
CTTTTTCCAAGCAGATTCTGCCGGAACCGTCCCTGCTTTCCTTTCAACGTATCGCTGAGAGACTTGAGAGGCCGTTTGTTCGTACCGGTGACCACTCTTCCGTGCCGCCCGTTGTCAAAGAGAACATCCACGGCCTCCTGCAGCATCCTTTTTTCATTTCTGACGATGATATCAGGGGCCTGAAGGTCCACAAGCCTTTTGAGCCTGTTATTCCGGTTGATCACCCGCCTGTAAAGATCGTTAAGATCGGACGTGGCAAAGCGGCCGCCCTCAAGCGGCACAAGGGGCCTGAGATCCGGAGGAAGAATCGGGCAGGCGTCAAAAATCATTCTGGAAGGTTCAATCCCGGACTGTATAAAGGCATCGATAACGTTGAGCCTTTTTGCCATCTTCTGCTGCTTGGCAACGGACTTGGTAAGCTTCATGTCCTCTTTGATCTGCCGATAAATATCGTTCAGGTCAACACCGTCCAGGAGTTTCAGAATCGCTTCGGCACCTATGCCCGCCTCGAAAGCCTCGCCGTACTTTTCGATGGCTTCAAAATACTCGTCATCCGAAAGAAGCTGCATTTTGTCCAGATCCGTGTCCTTGGGGTCGATCACGATAAAGGAATCAAAATACAGTACTTTTTCAAGGCTTTTAAGTGTCAGGTCCAGCACATTTCCGATCTTGGAGGGAAGGCTTTTAAGAAACCAAATGTGAGAAACCGGGCTTGCCAGTTCAATGTGCGCCATTCTCTCCCTGCGGACCTTGGACTGGATAACCTCCACACCGCACTTTTCACAGACCACACCCCGGTGCTTCATGCGTTTGTACTTACCGCAGTTACATTCATAGTCTTTGGTGGGCCCGAATACCTTTGCACAGAAAAGACCGTCTCTTTCAGGTTTAAAAGTCCTGTAGTTAATGGTCTCCGGCTTTTTAATCTCCCCGTGGGACCATTCCCTTATCTGGTCGGAAGATGCAAGCTTTATCTGAACTCCGCTGTAAAGCTTGGGATCTTTGGGTTTAGCGAAGAAATCATATATAGTTTCCAATATAATCTCCTTATTTGCTTTCTTCTATAAGTTTGATATCAAGACCCAGACTTTGAAGTTCCTTGGTAAGAACCCTGAAAGATTCTGGCATTCCGGGCTCAAGAACACTCTGCCCTTTAACGATTTTCTCGTACATTCTTGTTCTTCCCACCATGTCATCCGATTTAACGGTCAAAAATTCCTGAAGAGCATGAGCAGCACCATAGGCTTCCATTGCCCATACCTCCATCTCGCCGAGTCTCTGCCCGCCGAACTGGGCCTTGCCGCCAAGGGGCTGCTGGGTCACCAGTGAATACGGTCCGATGGAGCGGGCGTGCAGCTTGTCGTCAACAAGGTGATGAAGCTTCAGCATATACATGATCCCCACCGTAACGGTTTTGTCAAAAGGCTCTCCGGTTCTCCCGTCATAAAGCACTGCTTGCCCGGTATCATCCAGCCCTGAAAGAGACAAAAGCTCCTTGATTTCTTCTTCAGTGGCACCGTCGAACACAGGGGTCGACATATGAAATCCGTTTCGATATCTGGAGGCAAGGTCCAGAACATCCTTTTCATCCATGGATTTCAATTCTTTAACAAACTCCGCTTCCCTTGTTTTTTCCTCCTTGCCGAATGAAGTGGTGGAAAAGATCCGTTCAAACCGATCCCTCAATTCATCAGTCCTTTTTTCCTCCAGAAACTCGTCGATCTGCCTTCCAAGACCCTGGGCTGCACGGCCCAGGTGGATCTCAAGAATCTGACCGACATTCATCCTGGACGGGACACCGAGCGGATTCAAAACCATGTCCACCGGCCTTCCGTCTTCAAAATACGGAAGATCCTCAATGGGAAGAATTCTTGACACCACACCCTTGTTTCCGTGACGCCCGGCCATTTTGTCTCCGACAGACAGAACACGCTCCATTGCCACATCGATTTTGATAAGCTTGAGAACACCGGGAGGCAGGTCATCACCTTTTTCAAACCTGCTCACCTGCCGGTTGAAATGCTCCCTCGCCTTTGTTATCTGGTTCCGGGCATTGTCAAGTACGGTCTGGGCCCTTTCCGTTACAACGGGGTCATCAACTGCGATTTCTGAAATATCCGCCGCAGAAAGCTTTGAAAACATTTCCCTGGTAACTTCAGTTCCCGCCTTTGCTATGATTCTGCTCTGCTTTTTGAGATTCCCGGTCAGTTTGCAACCTCCCAAAAGCTCGGCAATTTTATCCCTTGCTATTTCATTGATGATGGAAATTTCATCATCCCGGTCCTTTTCAAGTCTTTCTATCTCCTGATCCTCGATCATCCGGGTTCTGTCATCCTTTTTAACGCCGCGCCTGGAAAAAACCTTGGCGTCAATAACCTTACCCTTGATCCCCGGCGGCACCCGAAGAGATGTATCCTTCACATCTCCAGCTTTTTCCCCGAAAATCGCCCGCAAAAGCTTTTCCTCGGGAGACAGCTGCGTTTCTCCCTTGGGGGTGATTTTCCCCACAAGGATATCTCCGGATTCCACCTCCGCACCCAGCCGTATAATGCCGCTGTCATCAAGATCTCTTAATGCTTCCTCGCCAACATTGGGAATGTCCCGGGTAATCTCCTCTTTTCCGAGCTTGGTATCCCGGGCCAGCACCTCGAATTCCTCCACATGGACCGAGGTATAAACTCCGTCCCTGACAAGTCTTTCACTCACCAGGATCGAGTCTTCGTAGTTATAGCCGTCCCACGGCATGAACGCCACTGTGACATTTTTTCCGAGCGCAAGTTCCCCGAGTTCGGTGGAAGGGCCATCCGCAATCACCTGTCCCTTTTTCACCACTTCCCCTCTGCTCACAATCGGCCTGTGATTAAAACAGGTGTTCTGGTTGGAGCGAACGAATTTGATACAGTTGTAAATGGAAACCGCCTCCTTGAAAGCACCTTCCTCGCTCCCGGTGTTTCTCACCACGATCCTCTTTGAATCCACATCCTGAACGACACCGTCATAATCAGCCACAATGGTAACACCCGAGTCCCGCGCCACGACGTCCTCTATCCCGGTGCCGACCAGCGGGGCTTCCGACTTGATAAGGGGCACGGCCTGACGCTGCATGTTTGATCCCATCAGGGCCCTGTTTGCGTCATCATGCTCAAGAAAGGGTATAAGTGACGCGGAAACACTGACAAGCTGGTTGGGAGACACATCCATATATTTGATCTCCTCCCGGTTGACCATTTCAAACTCGCCCTCAACCCGGGCGCTCACAAGTTGGTTGATGAAACGGCCCTCTTGATCCACAGGTGCATTGGCCTGGGCTATTGGATGCTGTTTTTCTTCAAACGCGGAAAGCTGCTTTATGTCGGTGGTCACCTCCCCGTCCCCCGCCACCCGGAAAGGGGTTTCGATGAACCCGAAGTCATTGACCTTGGCATAGGTACAAAGGGAGACGATTAATCCTATATTCGGCCCTTCAGGGGTTTCAATCGGGCAGATCCTTCCGTAATGGGAAGGGTGGACGTCCCTGACTTCAAACCCGGCACGCTCACGGGTGAGCCCCCCGGGCCCGAGTGCGGACAACCGTCTTTTGTGAGTGGTCTCGGACAAAGGATTGGTCTGATCCATGAACTGAGAAAGCTGGCTGGTGCCGAAAAATTCCCTGACAACAGCGGATACAGGTTTCGGGTTTACGAGGTCGTGGGGCATCATGGCGTCCACTTCCTGCATGCTCATCTTCTCTTTGATGGCTCTTTCCATGCGTACAAGCCCGATACGGTAGTGGTTTTCAAGCAGCTCACCGACTGCGCGGACCCGCCTGTTGCCCAGGTGATCTATATCATCCACCTGCCCCTGGGTATCCTTAAGGTCGATAAGAGTGGCTGCGGTCAGAAGAATATCCTCTTTCCTCAGCGTTTTAACATCGATCTTGGTATCCACGCCGAGACGCTGGTTCATCTTCAGCCGGCCCACCTTGGAAAGGTCATAGTACGCATGCCTGAAAAACAGGTTATCAATGAACTCCTGGGCTACCTCTATGGTGGCGGGGTTTCCGGGCCTCATACGTTTGTATATATCAATCAGGGCCTCCTCCCTTGTTTCCATCTTGTCAACGGCAAGGGTTTTGCGCATGGCATCGGATGAATTGGGGTCCACATAGAGAATGGAAAAGGTATCCAGTCCCTTTTCCCCGATCGTCTCAAGCACGGTTTCATCAATCAGAGACCCGGCCTTGGCGATGATGTCTCCCCCCTCTTCGGAAGTATACGTCTCGGCAAAACTCTTGCCGATCAGGTCCTCCTCCTTAATGGGAATGTACTTCAGGCCTTCGTTTTGAAGGTCTTTTAAAGCCCGTTTGGTAAAAATTCTACCTTTTTTTACTACCACCTCACCTGTTTCAGGGGATTTCACATCATAACTCGCACGTTGCCTGCGGAGCCTTTCAGGGCTGAACTCCTTGAAATACACCCCGTCTTTCTTGATAACCACTTCCCTTTCATAAAAGAAGTTGAGAATATCAACGTTTGTATATCCAAACGCCTTGAACAGGGTGGAAACGGGAAATTTTCTTCTCCGGTCGATCCTGATGTTGATAATATCCTTGTTGTCTATCTCCATATCTATCCAGGATCCGCGTACCGGAATTATTCTGGCGCTGTAAATAATTTTGCTGCCTGAGTAGCTCTTCCCCTTGTCATGATCAAAGAAAACTCCGGAAGACCTGTGAAGCTGGCTTACCACAACCCTTTCCGTACCGTTGATGATAAAGGTTCCCTTTCTTGTCATCAGCGGAATCGTGCCGAAATAAATCTCCTGCTCTTTGATATCCCGGATTGCCGGAGCCCCCTGTTCCCCCTCCTGGTCGAAGACAACGAGCCTGACTTTTATATTAACCGGAATCTCGTAGGTCATGCCTCTGCTGATGCATTCCTGCATGGAATGCTTTACTTCCCCGAACGAATAGGACACGTACTCCAAAGACGAGGTTTCGGTAAAATCTTTAATAGGAAATACAGACTTGAAAACGGCATGCAGTCCCTTGTCCTGCTTTTCCTCATCCGGGGCCTCCATTTGAAGAAAATTCTCATAGGAATTCTGCTGCATCCCGATCAGATTAGGAATATCAATTATCTTGATCTTCCTGCCAAATTCTTTTCTCATGCGTTTGTTTGTCAAAAGACTTCCGGTCATGGTATCTCCAAATATGTTTTTTTGCAAACCGCAAAAGCGGAGACATGGTTTACACCTTGCCCCCGCATCTGCAAATACACTACAAAAGTGTTGGAAAATGTACAGAAACTATTTTACGGAAACCTGCGCTCCTGCACCTTCAAGCTGTTCTTTCAGTTTTTCAGCCTCGTCCTTGGGGACTCCCTCCTTAACCGGTTTGGGGGCTTCTTCCACAAGGGCCTTGGCTTCTTTCAGTCCCAGACCGGTGATTCCTCTCACTTCCTTGATGACGTTTATTTTCTTGTCACCTGCGGAATCAAGAATAACATCAAATTCGGTCTGCTCCTCTTCGGCAGCAGCCTCGCCCGCGGGGGCGGCTCCGGCGGCAACCGCAACCGGCGCGGCTGCGGACACGCCGAATTTTTCCTCAAAGTCCTTTACAAGTTCGGACAGTTCCAGCACGCTCATGTTGGAAACAAACTCTATTACATCTTCTTTTGTTATATCAGCCATTTTTTTCTCCTAATAAAGCTATAAAAAGAGTATTCACTCCATATATAATCATACACTCAGTTGCTATGCAGCTTCCTTTTTCTCCCGGACCGCGTCCAGTACATTAACCATGGACCTGGGCACCTCATTGAGAACCCTGACGAACGATGTCGGAACCTGGTTAATGGTGGATACGAGTTTTCCGAGAAGTTCCTCTCTCGAAGGCATCTTTGCAAGCTGCTGAATTTCGTCCACACTGACAAGTTTTCCATTGAAAACACCGGCCTTGATTTCAAGATTTTCATTGTCCTTGATAAAATCGGCCAGGGCCTTGGCCGGTGCTACAGGGTCATCCCGTGAGATTACCACAGCACTTGGGCCCTGGTAATAAGGTTCCAGCAGAGCCGCGTCAGTTCCTTCGGATGCCCTGCGAAGCAATGTATTTTTCACAACCTCCATGCCCGCACCCTGCTGACGGATCTCGAACCTCAACCTGGTGATCTTTTCAACATCAAGACCCTTGTAGTCAACGAGTATGGCAATGGCGGCTTCTGAAAACTCCTGGTTCAGCCGCTTAACAAGCTCTTTTTTCTGGGGAAGATTTAACACTACTCTTACACCTCCTTTCATTGAATTTTATTGCAGAGGTGCCAACTTTGCCAAAACTTTAATCCCGTCTCGGCAGGCCGGCAACGCCGATTATACACCGGATCAACCAGTGCACCTACTGTCTTTGACAGACAAACAAACTATTTTACAAGGACCGGGTCTATTTTCACCCCCGGTCCCATTGTTGTGGAAACGCTGACTCCCTTCAGGTATGTTCCCTTGCTGGCAGGAGGCTTCAGGGATTTCAGGGTGTCCAGCAATACGGTGATATTTTCAACAAGTTTTTCAGCGCCAAAAGACACCTTCCCGACGGGCGCATGAATTATACCGGCCTTTTCCACCCTGAAGTCGATTTTACCGGCTTTCAACTCCTTGATTGCCTTTTCAAGCTCAAAGGTCACTGTGCCTGTCTTTGCATTGGGCATCAGCCCCCTGGGCCCGAGAATCTTTCCGAGCTTCCCGACTGTGCCCATCATGTCAGGCGTGGCAATCGCCTTGTCAAAACCGAACCATCCGTTGGTAATCTGCTCGACGACTTCTTCGTTTCCGATAAAATCAGCCCCTGCCTCCAGTGCTTCGGTTTCCTTTTCTCCCTTGGCAAAAGCAAGTACTTTCACTTCCTTTCCCAGCCCGTTCGGCAAGACAACCGTCCCCCTTACCATCTGATCGGCGTGCCTGGGATCAACTCCCAGGTTGACCGCCAAATCAACGGTTTCGTCAAATTTCACATGGCTGGCATCGATTGAAAGCTGCAAAGCCTCCATGGGGGAATAATAAACAGACCTGTCTATTTTCTTTAATGCTTCCGTATGTTTTTTACTTAGCTTAGGCATTTTATTCACTCTTTGCTGTTTTTAAATTCAAACTATTTCCAGCCCCATACTCCTTGCTGTGCCCTCAATACTTTTAACTGCGGCATTGATATCAGCTGCGTTAAGATCCTCCATCTTCTTTTCCGCAATTTCCGCAAGCTGATCTCTTGTCACTTTGCCGACTTTGTTGCGGTTGGGCTCTCCTGATCCCTTTTCAAGGGATGCAGCCTGAAGAAGCAGCTTGGATGCCGGCGGAGTTTTGGTGATAAAGCTGAACGACCTGTCCTTGTATACAGTTATGATAACCGGTATAATCTGACCCGCATCGTTTGCAGTTTTAGCGTTAAAGGCCTTGCAGAAATCCATTATATTGACACCGTGCTGACCGAGTGCAGGCCCTATGGGCGGGGATGGATTGGCCTTGCCGGCTTCCACCTGAAGCTTTATCTGCGTCATAACTTTTTTTGCCATCTTGTCACACTCCCTGAACTTGCTTCAATTAAATATATTTTAAACTTTGGTCACTTGTATAAAATTCAGTTCCACCGGAGTAGCTCTGCCGAATATGCTGACCAGTACTTTGATTTTTTCCTTGTCCGGAGAAACTTCCTCAACCGTCCCGTTAAAATTCGAAAACGGTCCGTCAGTAACCCTGACCTCGTCTCCGGGTTCGAAAGAGTATTTGGGCAAAGGCTTCTCTTTGCCCTGCTCCATCCGCTGAATTATCTTTTCAGCCTCTTTGTCGCCTATGGGGGCCGGTTTGTTTTTGCCCCCGAGAAAACCCGTCACTTTGGCAACGGAATTGACGATATGCCATGTCTCGTTATCCAGAACCATGTTCACAAGAATATATCCGGGGTAAAACTTCCTGGAGGATTCCTTTTTCTTGCCCCCGACAAGCTCCACAACGTTTTCAGTGGGTACCATGACCTCACCGAACTTATCTCTGGCTTTAGAGTTTTCTATCTTTTCTTCCAGCGCATGTTTGACCTTTTGTTCAAAACCTGAGTAAACGTGCACAACGTACCACTTACGAGACATGATTCAACCTTCTCCTTTTGGCCTATGTAAGGACAACTTCGACAAGCTTTGAAAGGCCGTAATCAAAAACACCGAGAAAGGCGGCCACTATGAATACAAGAATTATAACGACCAGTGTCGTACCTGCGGTCTGTTTCCTGGTGGGCCATGTTACCTTTTTCAGCTCCATCTGTACTTCCCTGATATAATCCGAGGCCCTGCGGAAAAAATTTTCTTTTTCAGGAGCGTTGCCGGCCGAGGCCTTATCCGTCTTCTGTACTTTGCTATCCCGGACACCCAACACCTTTGATGCAGAAAAAGGCGCCTGGCTTTTTTTACTCTTTTTCGGTTCCGCCAGGTCCGGAGATGAACTCTTTTTCGTCTTTTTCTTTTCTGTTGGAGCCTTTTTCTTCTGCAATCTTGCCATGATAATATCAATTCCTGCTGATGATGGATAATAAAATGGCAGGTCAGGAGGGATTCGAACCCCCAACAGCCGGATTTGGAGTCCGGAGCTCTGCCAATTAGAGCTACTGACCTGCATTTTTTCACATGGGACTACTTGATCTTTGTCTCCTTGTGATTTACGTGCTTACCGCAGAATCTGCAGTACTTTTTAAACTCTAATTTATCAGGAGTTTTTCTCTTGTTCTTGGTTGTCGTATAGTTTCTCCTCTTGCATTCACCGCACGCAAGAGCAACAAGCACCCGTTCTCCCACAGTCAACTCCTTTGATTATTCAATAATTTCACCGATAACGCCGGCACCGACGGTTCTGCCGCCTTCCCTGATGGCAAAGCGGAGTTCTTTTTCCATTGCAATAGGCGCGATCAGCTCGGCTGTAATGGCTGCATTGTCACCGGGCATGATCATCTCCACACCCTCTGCCAGATTAAGCGTACCTGTCACGTCCGTGGTCCTGAAAAAGAACTGCGGCCTGTACCCGTTGAAAAAAGGAGTGTGCCTGCCGCCCTCTTCCTTGCTCAAACAGTAGATCTCTGCCTTGAACTTGGTATGAGGCGTTATGGAACCGGGCTTGGCAACAACCTGACCCCTTTCCACCTGGTCTCTCTTCGTTCCCCTCAGAAGAAGTCCCACATTGTCTCCGGCACGCCCTTCGTCCAGAAGCTTTCTGAACATTTCAACGCCGGTGCAGACCGTCTTGGCGGTCTCACGAATACCCACAAGCTCGATCTCGGCCCCGGTCTTGATTATACCACGCTCAATACGGCCGGTTACTACAGTACCGCGCCCGGATATACTGAAAACATCCTCGATGGGCATCAGAAAATCCTTGTCCGTGTCACGCTCAGGCTCGGGCACATAACTGTCAAGGCACTCCAGAAGCTCAAAAATCGGCTTTACATCATCGCTGTCACTGTCATCGCTCTCAAGAGCCTTCAAAGCGCTGCCGCGGATTATCGGGGTGTCCTCGCCGGGAAAATCATAGCTATCAAGAAGCTCCTGAAGCTCCATCTCCACAAGCTCGATCAGCTCCTCATCATCCACCATGTCACACTTGTTCAGGAAAACCACTATGGTCGGAACACCAACCTGGCGCGCAAGAAGAATATGCTCCCTTGTCTGCGGCATGGGGCCGTCATCCGCGCTTACAACCAGTATCGCCCCGTCCATCTGGGCCGCACCGGTGATCATGTTCTTGATATAGTCGGCATGCCCGGGACAATCCACGTGGGCGTAATGACGGTTCTCGGTCTCGTACTCCACATGCGCGGTCGCGATTGTAATACCACGTTCCCTCTCTTCGGGCGCCTTGTCTATCTCGTCAAACGGTATGAACGTCCCGGTCCCCCTAGAAGCGGCATGCTTGGTGATCGCCGCGGTCAGCGTCGTCTTGCCGTGATCTATATGACCTATCGTTCCTATGTTCACATGCGGCTTCGTCCGCTCGTATTTTTCCTTAGCCATTTTTCATCCCCTTTTATAATCGTTCTGGAGCCCATGACCGGACTTGAACCGGTGAACCTCTTCCTTACCAAGGAAGCGCTCTACCTGCTGAGCTACATGGGCTAACCAACCTGCTTATCTCTATTTCAAAGGCAACCGGGCAACAAAAAGACCGGATCGGATTGGAGCGGGAGACGAGGCTCGAACTCGCGACATTCAGCTTGGAAGGCTGAAGCTCTACCAACTGAGCTACTCCCGCAGCTCTAAAAGCAAATGACAAACGTTCCGTCAAATCATGTAGTATCCGATCCCCTACCCAGAGGCCTCCTACATTTCAGTGGTGGTGAGGGGAGGATTCGAACCTCCGAAGGCTCTGCCGTCAGATTTACAGTCTGATCCCTTTGACCGCTCGGGAACCCCACCACATTTTTCTGGAGCCGATACCCCGATTCGAACGGAGGACTTTCTCAT
Organism: Desulfobacteraceae bacterium; assembly: GCA_041685935.1. Taxonomy (GTDB): domain Bacteria; phylum Desulfobacterota; class Desulfobacteria; order Desulfobacterales; family Desulfobacteraceae; genus JAIPEK01. The sequence goes on from JAWLES010000011.1 coordinate 10,470, forward strand.
TACAAGTGAGATGCTCTACCAACTGAGCTATATCGGCACTTCTCACAGGCCGCGCCGTATCCGGAACACGCCGCCCTGATTAAAGACCGAAGAAATGTACCAGATAACCCACCCGAAGTCAAATAAAAATTTATTTTTTTCATCTCTCACGTTCCTGCCCGCTTTCATGCAGAATATAGCGTTTTTAACTTGACATCAATCATAAAGTTCTATAGATATTAGTCAATTATAAAAACGCGGACAATAACCAAAACATATAAATCCCAGGCCCTGCACATGAAAATTTCAAAAACCCTGCTAGTAATTATGGTAATCTTTCTGACAGCCGGATGCAAATACTCAGGCAACTTTGCAGTCCCCTCCTCCTCTTCTCAAACCGGCACGGAAACTGCGGAAAGCGAGACAGCTGTTTCAGAAAGTTCAACGGACGACCCCTCCCTTTCAAATAAAAATCCCGGCCCTGATCTTCAAAAAGCAGACACCAGCAAAAAATCTGCTGAAAAAAAAGGCTTTGCACCGGTGCAAAACCATACCGACAGCCCCCTGGCATTGCAGGAAACTTCGTCAGACGTAACACCACCACCCCCTGACAAAACATCAGCCCGGCAGACCATCGACAAAGCACTTCTCCTTTACAAGCATGCCCAGAAAATGTGGGAAAAGGGAGACCTTGAGGAGGCAATGAGCGATCTTGACAAGGCATATTCAAAAATTGTCAATATTGACCTTGATCAGACACCGGACCTGAACCAGGAAAAAGAAGATTTGCGGTATATGATTTCCAAACGTGTTCTGGAAATCTATGCGTCAAGACATATTGTGGTGAACGGCAAACACAACGCCATTCCCATGACAATGAACAAATATGTGGAACGCGAAATCGAAAGGCTTACCGGACCGAACCGCCCTTTTCTGATCCAGTCCCTGAAAAGGGCGGCCCGATACCGGCCGTTTATTCTTCCGAAACTCAAAGAGGCGGGGCTGCCTGAAGAGCTTTCCTGGCTTCCGCTGGTGGAAAGCGGTTTCAAAATCAGGGCGCTCTCCTCTGCAAGAGCGCTGGGGCTCTGGCAGTTTATTCCGTCCACCGGACACAAATTCGGACTCAAGCGCAACTACTATATAGATGAACGGCTGGATCCTGAAAAATCCACAGAGGCCGCAATTGACTATCTTAAAGAACTTCATAAAATATTCGGAGACTGGAGCACGGTGCTTGCCGCCTACAACTGCGGAGAGGGACGGGTACTGCACATTATAAAAAAACAGAAAATCAATTATCTGGATAACTTCTGGGATCTTTACCAGAAACTCCCTTCCGAAACCGCCCGCTACGTTCCCAAATTTCTGGCAACCCTCCACATCATTAATAATATGGACAAATACGATATCAATGTAGACGAATCCCTCAAGCCGCTCGAATATGAAACTTTTGCTGTAAACAAGCAGATACGGCTAAGTTCCATTGCCAAGGAAATCGACGTTTCCACTGATGTTCTGACCACGCTCAACCCCGAACTCAGGTACGCCCTCCTTCCCCCTGAAGAATATCAACTCAGGATTCCCGCTTCCCACAGTGAAATTTTTGCAGCCAAACTCGACAAGATCAAATCCTCGTATCCCCCTCCTGAAAAGTTTGCCTATCACAGGGTGAAACGGGGGCAGACACTGTCCGGAATTGCTCGACGGTATCATTCATCAGTAAATTCCATTACACGTGCAAACAGTCTACGGCGCTCGAATATGATTGTGGCCGGGCAGGTCCTGAAAATCCCGAAAAAGGGTAACCACTCAGCAGGAGGAGCCGATGACGGCACCTATTCAGGCAAAAAAATAAAATATACCGTAAAACAGGGGGACAACCTCTGGAACATTGCCAGAAGATATGATACAACAACCAAAAAAATCAAGATGGCCAGCGGGATACGCAGCAATGACCTTCATATAAACCAGACGCTGCAGATCCCTGTTGATCCGGACCGGAAAACCGGAACCGGAACTTCAAGTTACTGGGTAAAATCCGGAGACAGCCCGTTTACCATTGCCAGAAAACATCAAATGAGCTTAAAAAGGCTTTTGACACTGAATGATTTAAATAAACAAAGCAAAATTTACCCCGGCCAGAAACTTCTGGTCGAATAACCGGTTACGCCCCCGTAGCTCAGTGGATAGAGCATAGGATTCCTAATCCTTGAGCGGAGGTTCGATTCCTCCCGGGGGCACCACACACATCCAGTACAAGCCTCTCTTATGACTCCTGACAGAAAAAAACCGGAACTTCTGGCTCCGGCAGGAAACTTCGAAAAAATGGAAATCGCCTTTCATTATGGTGCGGATGCAGTATATCTTGCAGGAAAGGATTTCAGTTTACGGAATTTTTCAGACAATTTTTCAAACGAAGAGCTTTATGAAGCGGTCAGGTATGCGGAATCCCGTTCCAAAAAAATCTACCTTGCATGCAATGTTTACTCAAGGAATGAAGAGCAGGACCGCATCAGTTCATATCTTGAAGCCATAGGGCGAATCGCCCCCCATGCAATAATCCTGTCTGACCCCGGCATCATCAGGCTGGCCCGGAAAATCATCCCGGGAATCAACATCCATTTAAGCACCCAGGCCAATACAACGAATATCAATGCTGTCAAATTCTGGGAAGAGCTGGGGGTCAAGCGGGTGAACCTTGCCAGGGAGCTTTCTCTCCGGGAGGTGCGAGAGATCGCCGGCGCAGTATCAGCCGGGATTGAAATATTTATTCACGGGGCCATGTGCATGTCCTACTCGGGAAGATGTCTGCTTTCAAGCTTTCTTAGCATGCGGGACGGCAACAGGGGACTCTGCAGCCATCCATGCCGGTGGAAGTACTCTCTTGTGGAAGAACAGAGGCCCAATGAGTTTTACCCCCTGCTCGAAGATCAAAGAGGTTCATACATACTCAATTCAAAAGATCTGTGCATGATTGACCACATACCCGATATTACATCATCCGGTGCTGAGTCATTAAAGATCGAGGGAAGAATGAAAGGGATCAACTACCTCGCCTCGGTGGTAAAAACCTACCGTCATGCCCTGGATTCTTTCCGGGAGAATCCTTCGGGCTACTTCACCCGCCCCGAGTGGATCAGGGAGCTTTACAGTGTCTATCACCGGGATTACTGTACCGGCTTTTATTTCAACAGGCCCGACGAAACACTCACCAACCGTGAAAACCTTCACGGCGGGAGGATACACGCATTTGTCGGCAGGATCATCAAGGCAGGAGAAAACAATGCCTATACAGTTCAAATCCGGAACAGGCTCAAAAAAACCGACCGGATAGAGATTGTGACGCCAAGGCTTGAAAACCGGGAAGCCACCATTACCGGACTTTTTGATAACGACCTCGAACCTGTTGATGCGGTGAATCCCAATACACAAGCCGTACTCTTTCTCGACCGCTCCGCAGGTGAATCCGATATCATCCGGAAACTCACCTGACATTTGACCAGCCGGGCCCTTCAGCCTTCAATATTCATTTGACTTTTGACCTATTCTTTTGTAATCTTTTATCATCATAACCGGAAATCCGTTACAAATTGACAGGAGAGTCGATGATGTTTGAAGACGATGAAACCCTAAGAATGTATGTGGAAGAATCACTTGACCATTTGTCCGAGATCGAAAGCGATCTTTTGACCATTGAAGAGGGCGGCAAGGACGTGGATGTGGATCTGGTCAACAACGTCTTCCGGGCGGCCCATTCCATCAAAGGCGGCGCGGGTTTTATGGGTCTTACCTCCATCAAAGAGCTGTCACACAGTCTTGAAAACGTTCTCGGACTTATCAGGAACCTGGAACTTACCCCTGATCCCAACAAGATAAGTGTTCTTCTGAAAGGATTCGATCAACTCGAAAGTCTTCTGAACAATGTCGACACCAGCAACGAAACCGACATTTCCGATCATCTTCAGGCGCTTGAAGAAATTACCAGATCCGGCCTGCCAGAAGCTGAACAGGAAACCGTAACCGAACTTGTGGATATCGTTCTGCCCGACGGCAGAATCTTTCCGGAAGTCTCTCTGTATGAGATCAACAAGCTGCGTGACGAAGGCAAAAACCTCTTTGTTGCTGAATATGATCTCATAAAGGACATCCATCGGAAGAACAAAAAACCGATCCAGCTTATCAGCAACCTGGAAAAAACCGGCACACTGGTGGATTCACGGATCGATTTCGAATCAGCCGGGACCCTGGAAGACAAAACCCCGCCATCGAGAATCCCTTTTCAGATCCTCTTTGCATCAATCATCGAACATGACATGACTGAAACCCTTTTTGAGATAGAACAGAAATATATCCACCACATTTCGGATGACAATATTGCAAAAGCGGGCGACTCCGACATAAAAAAGGCCGGTCAGTTTACCGTAAAAAAGGAGGAAAACAAGATGGATACGGTCGAACAGGTTTCAAACGCCGGGCAAACTGCAACCGGGCGCTCAGCTGAAGCCGGGGCAAGGGAGAGGGGGGCGGACAGCACAGCCGCTCAAAACACTGCCGGAAACTCCGGTACTGAAAACAAAACCGAATCCGAATCCCAGCAGCTCTCCATGTCCTCCAAGGCCCAGAGTTCCCTCAGGGTTAACGTTAACCTTCTCGACACCCTGATGAACCTGGCAGGGGAGCTGGTGCTCAGCAGGAACCAGCTTCTGCAGGGAATCACTTCATCCAACAACAAGGCCACTGAACAGTCGAGCCAGAGAATCGACATGATCACCTCCGAACTTCAGGAGGCCATCATGAAAACCCGGATGCAGCCCATCGCGAACGTACTCAATAAATTCACCCGGATCGTCAGGGACATGTCAAGGGAGCTTAATAAATCCATCGAGCTTGACATTACGGGAAAAGAGGTCGAGCTTGATAAAACCATCCTCGAATCCATTAACGACCCCCTGACCCATCTGGTGAGGAACTCTGTTGACCACGGCATCGAACCGCCCGAGGTCAGAGAGCAGATCGGGAAGGAGCCCACGGGAACAATCAAGCTGAAGGCATTTCACGATGCCGGGCAGGTTAACATCGTAATTTCAGACGACGGCAAGGGGCTTGATCCGGATAAAATAGCTGAAACCGCTTTATCAAAGGGGCTTGTAACCGAAAACCAGATTGCTGAAATGTCCAGAAAGGAAAAAACGGAACTGATTTTCAAGCCCGGATTTTCCACTGCTGAAAAGGTCACCGACGTATCCGGCCGGGGTGTCGGCATGGATGTTGTGGTAACCAATATAGAGGCCCTCGGCGGAATTATCGAGCTGGACTCCACCGTCGGCAAGGGCACCGACATTCAGATCAAGCTGCCCTTGACACTGGCTATTATTCCAAGCCAGATCACTGCTGTTGGTAACGAAAAGTACGCGGTCCCCCAGGTCAACCTTGATGAACTGCTCCGCATTCCCGCCTCCCAGGTAAAGCACCGGGTTGAAAAAGTCGGGGATGCTGCCGTTGTTCGATTAAGAGGACAGCTTCTTCCGCTTTTAAACCTATCTGACATCCTCGGTATACAAAAAACCTATACTGATCCGGAAACCGGTGAGGAAAAGCCGGACCGGCGGACGAATGTAGCAGACAGAAGATCAAGACAGCTCACTGATGAAGACGCGGCCCGGGAATCGGAACAGAAAACTCAAGAAAGACGGGAAGACGGAAACTCCGACAGGAGGTATCGAGCTGACAGCGCTCTTAACATCGCAGTTGTTTCAGCCGGATCATTCAAATACGGGCTTGTGGTGGATGAACTGCTGGATTCCGAAGAGATCGTGGTAAAACCGGTGGGAAGACACCTGAAAAAGTGTGACGCATATGCAGGCGCAACCATAATGGGAGACGGCAAAGTCGCCCTGATTCTGGATATTTCCAGTCTCGCCCAGATGGCTGAACTGAACGCGGTGGCAACCAAAAAGACCGTGCAGAAAGAAATGGAAAAAGCGGAAGACTCCGGAAAAGACAAGGCGGCAATGCTCACCTTCAGGAATGCTGAAACCGAATACTTTGCAGCCCCCCTCAACCTTGTGGAACGTATTGAAAGGTTTGACTCCTCCACCATCGAAGAGGTTGGAGACCGCAAAGTGATCCAGTACAGGGGCGGCTCCCTGCCCCTGTACGAAATCAGCCAGGTGGCTGATGTCAAACCGCTTCCCAGCAAAGAGCAGCAGGAAGTCATAGTCTTCAGGGTCAAGGGCAGAGAGCTTGGATTGATGGTGACACCGCCGGTGGATGCCCTTGAAGTGGTTCTTGATGTGGATGAAAGTACACTGAAGCAGCCAAGTATCAGCGGCTCCATGATCATCAACGAAAAGACAACCCTTTTGATAGATATTTTTGAGTTCATCAAGCGGATCAACCCGGACTGGTTTGAAAAAGATGCCGAAACCAGGGAGCATATCACAAGCCAAGGGGAGGAGAAGACTATTCTGTTTGCTGAAGATTCCGCATTCTTCAGAAAACAGGTAAAAAGCTTCATGACGGAAGACGGGTTCAAGGTCCTTGAAGCTGAAGACGGCAGGATCGCATATGAACTGTTAAAGGAGCGGGCCGACGAGATCGATCTTGTGGTGACCGACCTTGAGATGCCGAACATGGACGGATTCGAACTTACTGAAAAAATCAAGCAGGACCCGTCCTTCTCCCATCTGTCTGTTATCGCACTCACCTCCCTTGCCAGCGAGGCTCATATCGAAAAGGGAAAAAAGGCCGGCATTGATGAGTATGAAATCAAACTTGACAGGGAAAAACTGATGCAAATCATCAAACAGTACCTGCATTTGGCATAGGGTATATTCATCCCCTTAAAGGAGAACATCAGTATGGCGGAAAAAAGCGTTGATGCACTGAACTCAAACATGGAACTTGCCACCTTTTATGTGGGTGACGCACTCTGCGGAATCGATATTCTGAACATTCAGGAGATCAACAAACATTTTGATATCACCAACGTACCCCAGGCAGCGGACTATATCATCGGGATTCTCAACCTGAGGGGGAAAATCGTGACAATCATCGACCTTGCAAAAAAACTGGGGCTTGCCCAGATCAATTCAGGGAAGGACAACCGCAATATCATCGTCAACTCCGAGGATGAACATATAGGACTTATGGTTGATTCCATAAGCGACGTGGTCCAGGGGAATTCCGAGGAGATCGAGCCCGCACCGTCAAACATAAGCGGTATCAAAGGCAAATTTTTCAGCGGGGTTCTGAAAACTGAGGATAAACTGATCGGTATTCTTGATATAGACGAGGTTCTGAAGGAGTAATGGAAAAACTGAAAGCGGTAGTTGTCGATGATACAATCGTATACAGAAAGATTGTCGGAGATATTTTAAAGGAAATTCCTGAAATTGAAGTAGCTGGTGTAGCCAATAACGGTAAAATCGCCCTGTCCAAAATCAACTCCTTGAAACCCGACTTTATCACCCTTGATATTGAAATGCCGGAAATGAGCGGCATTGAAGTTCTTGAAAAGCTAAGGGATAACCCTGACCCGCCTGCCGTCATCATGGTGAGTACCCTTACTCAGGACAGCAGTGAAATGACCATCAAAGCGCTGGAACTCGGCGCTTTTGATTTTATTTCCAAGCCCGGCGAAGGCACCATGGCTGAAAACCTTGCCAAGGTCAAGCAGTCCCTTACCCCGATAGTGGAAACGCTGAAACGGCAGAAACGGACCCGTGCACGGATCAAAGCCCCGCTCGGGAAAAAAACATCCCCCCCTGTAAAACAACCTGCGGCCAGGACGGCTGCACCCAGGGTTGTTCACAAAAGGGCAAGAACAAGAAACTCTGAAATCGTAGGAATCGGTATATCCACCGGAGGGCCCAACGCCTTGACAGAGATGGTCCCCATGCTCGATGCCGGCCTTAAAGCACCCGTTCTTATCGTTCAGCACATGCCCCCGCTTTTTACCAGGTCCCTTGCAAACAGCCTGAACCAGAAATCCGCACTTGAAGTCAAGGAGGCTGAAAACGGCGAGGTAATCCGGCCGGGAACCATTTATATCGCTCCCGGCGGCAAACATATGAAAATTGTCGCAGGTGCCGACGGAATGACCCGGAAAATAAAGGTCACGGACGATCCCCCTGAAAACAGCTGCAAACCCTCGGTGGACTACCTGTTCAGATCCATTGCGGAACACTATGTGGGCAGGGCCACAGGTGTCATCATGACCGGAATGGGGTCTGACGGCTCCAAAGGATTGATCCAGATGAAAAAGAACGGAAGCTACATTATCGCCCAGGATGAATCCACATGTACGGTTTACGGAATGCCCAAGGAACCCATTGAAACCGGAATTGCCGATGTGGTTGCTCCTCTTGGCAAGATCGCCGAAGAAATAACCAAAACGGTTATAGTCTAACGAAAACTGATTTTATATTGCCGGGCCTTTCAGAATGACAAAAGTAAAAGTAACTGAGGAAGAATTCCGTCAGTTTTCCAAATACATCCTTGATATCAGCGGGATCGCGCTTGAAAAAGGCAAGGAGTATCTTCTGGAAACCCGGCTTAACCCCATGATGATTCAATTCGGCTGCTCATCTTTTACCGAACTTCTGAAAAAAGCCAGGTCCGACCCCAAAAGGGTAATTGAGAATGCAGTCATCGATGCAATCTCCACCAATGAAACCTATTTCTTTCGTGACAAAACACCGTTTGAACTTCTTCAGCATAAAATTTTTCCGGATCTGATAGACAGACGATCCAGAAAAAACCCGGGTTCAAAACCGTCCATACGGCTCTGGAGCGCTGCAAGTTCCACCGGCCAGGAGATTTACAGCATCGCCATGATACTTGTGGAAATGGGGATCACCCCTGACCGCTACAATGTGAAACTTTTCGGCACGGACATTTCAGATGATGCTGTGGCAAAGGCGAGTTACGGACGGTACAATAAATTCGAGGTCTCCAGGGGGCTTGAAAAAAAGAGACTTGACCGTTTCTTTGAAAAGCAGGGGGAGTATTACAGGATAAAGGACCAGATCAGGGTGATGGCCAAGTTTCAGAAATTAAATCTTATGAAGTCGTTCAGCGGTATTGGAAAGTTCGACATAATTCTGTGCAGGAATGTCATGATCTATTTCAACCCTGCGGACAGAAAGCGGATATATGCGAATATCGCCAAATGCCTTGAACCTGACGGCTATCTTTTGATCGGATCCACCGAGTCCCTGTCCAATGATACTGATCTTTTTGTTTCGAAAAAATATCTGCGTTCAATCTTTTACCAGTTCAAGCAATAGAAGTATAGATTATGGGAACCATCAATAAAGACGATTTTATCCGGGAGCTTAAATTCTGTGTGGCTAAGGAGGATATCGTCAAGGCAAAGGCGCTTCTTCAGTTCGTCTCCGATGCCCGGGCGGATATGGATCTTCAGAAAAAAGCCCTCCTTGAGCTTGGCGGATCACCCGAAAAAACAGCTTTCCCTCTTCTCGAATACCTTACCGGAATCGAAATCTCGAGCCCGGAAGTGCAGGAGGCCCTTTACGAGCTTATACTTGACAAGGCATACGGCAACACAGAGCTTGTACTCCGGTTTATCCGGAAAAACCGTAAAAAATCCAGGATTCTTTTTATCAAGGCTGCCGGCGATCTCGGACTTTCCGAGGCTGCCGGTGCTTTACAGGAGATCATTACCGAGGAAAAAGATACGGATTTGCTGAAAGAGGCGGTCAAAGCCCTTGGAAAACTGCGGCTTGAAGAATACCTCCCCACTTTTTCTCCGATTGTAAATTCAACCGATCCCCTGCTCAAACACGCTGCAATCCGGGCCATTTCTGCCATGGGAGGCGAGAAGGCCGTTCACATTCTTATGTCGTTTGTATCAGGAGATGAAACAACCGACAAGATGGCAGTGGAGGCGATTGCCGAGATCCAGGATACATTCGCCCTGGATCAGCTTGCAACACTGCTTGATTCGGAATATACAATTGTCAGGGACACCGCCATAGATCAACTCATCCAACTGGGACAAAAAGCCGTTCCCATATTGACCAAAGCGTTTCAGAACGCCGAAGCAGACTACATGGTCCATCTGATAACGACCCTCGGTTATATCCAGGATCCGGCCGCCATCCCGGCTATCATCGACATTATCAACAAAGCCCCTGACGATGCCAATATCCGCCAGGCAGCGTTCGAGGCAATGGAGCGGATTCCTTCCCCGAAAGCCGCAATTTGCCTTGCCCGTGGGCTGACCGATCCGGTTGAAACGGTAAGGATGGGAGCTGCCAGGGCCATTGACAAAAATCTTTCCAAGGCCCTTGTTGCAGGGTTGAAGAATATCGTACGCCAGGAGGACGGTGACTCGAATCACGCGGTTTCCGCCCTGATCGATTCGGAAGCCGAAAATATTTTCGCTTTTCTTCTCAACGAAGATGCCTTTATCCGTCAGGCACGGGACCATGTTGCCAGGGAAGCATCTCCCGGGGCAAGAGAACGATTTCTAAACCTTTTGAAAGACAAAGGCAAAACCGAACTGGCCGAACAATTCGCCCGGGATATACCTGATGAAAAATCCGGGATAAATCAGGTAAACCAAGAGCCGTCCAAGCAGATCTTTGTCATTGACGACTCCAGGATGATGCTCAAACTGTACCAGAACAAACTTTCAAAAATGGGATACAAGCCACACCTGTTCCAGTATCCCGAAAAAGCGCTTGGGCAAATCAAGACAAACAAGCCTGACCTTGTGATCACCGACCTTAACATGCCTGACATCAGCGGCCTGGAGCTGACACGGGAGATCAGGAAAAAATTTTCCAGACCGGATCTTCCCATACTGATGATAACCACCCAGAGCGACTTTCTGGAAAACAAAGACGGAGATATAAACTTGAACGACACCATGCTGAGACAATGCGGAATCAATAAAATCATCCACAAACCGTTTACGGATGAAGTTTTCACACAATCGGTAAAAGGGTTCCTTGAAAAATGATACGAAAAGCCATGATAGGGGACATACCCGCGATTTACGAGCTGCTGCAGTACTACAGCAGAAAAGGAGACCTTCTTGCAAGACCCTTGAGCAAACTTTACGACCATCTCAGGGATTTCTGGGTGTATGAAGACCGGGAAACCTGCACAGTTGAGGGGTGCTGCGCACTTCAGTTCTGCTGGGAGGATCTGGCGGAAATACGCTCCCTTGCCGTGGCGGAACGCTGCTCAGGCAGGGGCGTTGCCACGGCCCTCGTTGACAGGGCCGTGCATGAAGCTCTGGTATTCAGGATCACGAAGCTTTTCACACTGACCTACAAACCCTCTTTTTTTAAAAAGTTCGGATTTCAGAAGATTGACAGATCCGAACTTCCACTTAAAATCTGGTCGGACTGCATTTTATGCGTCAACTTCCCCAACTGTGATGAAACCGCAATGATCAAATCCCTTCAGATATAAATCATCTTTTTGGGGATCGGGGCGTATCGTGTCACAAACGGTTTGGGGAGCAGGAATTCCGAACAGACCGTCAGCCAGTTGGTGTCCGGCTTCATCTCCCTGAGTTTGCCCCCCTCCGAAGGGAGTGCATGGCTGGTATACGCATATCTCGCCCTGAAGATGGCGACATAGTATCTGCCCTCTCTGGCGATAACATAATTTTTGGTGAATTTGTTCTGGCTCAGGCCTGCGGATTTTGCTATCTCAGAAACTTCGGAAGCGTGGAATTTCACCAGAACGGATTTGGATATGCCCTTCTCATCAATCTGCAAAAGCGCCCTTGATTCACTGGAACCTGCATAAACAGTGGTGATGCCGCCCAGCTTTCTTAAGTACTGGGCTGCTGTAATCGCTGCGGTTCTTCTGCCGCCCGCCAGCACAGGAACGCCATAGTACTCAAAAAACTTTTTCTGGAGATCCTCTGCATACTTATCCCCTTTTTCATACAGATCCTTGGATATATACCGCAGATCCTTGGCAAGATCCTCTGCTGCATCCGCAAGGGGCCAGTCCACCCTTACATGGAAATGCGTCAGGGCATACCTCCTTTTTGACAGCTTGCTCCTCTGGATCAGCAAAGCATAATCCACAGGGAGAAGGGCTTCAAGAAAGGAGAAGAACCCGTCCGTGTCCAGGTATTTGGCCTGGCGGCTGAATTGCTCCACATCCGGGAAGTCCTTGTGTTTTAAAAGGTTGGTTTTGGTGGTTCTGTTAACGTCAAAATACCTGATGTATTTTTTATGCTTTTCATCAATGTAGTTTTCAGTGAAAATCACAAGAAAAGAGTTCTGCGCCTCGAATTCCGTACTCGGTATACGGGCCCTGGGTTTCAGTTCACGGGTTTCCACAAACGGATAAGGGGATTTCTTTCTGATAAAATTGTTGTACGAATCCACCAGGGAATACTTGATCATGGCCTGATCGAGTTCATCCCTCAACACTTCGTAATAGCTCCTGACAAGTCTGTCTTCCCTGCTGAGCTGTTCTCTTTTATCACAAAAGATCATATCCCCCTCCTTTCCGGTTTCAGTTGAGCGCCTTGACACCGGGCAACTCTTTTCCCTCCATCAAGTGCAGAAACGCACCTCCGCCGGTGGAAATATAACTCATTCCCTCCGACAACCCGCACATTTTCACGGCAAGGCCGGTGTCTCCCCCGCCGACTATTGAAAACGCCCCGGACCCGGCAACCGCTTCGGCCACAGCCCTGGTCCCGGCCATAAAAGGCTCCATTTCAAACACGCCCATCGGCCCGTTCCAGACTATGGTTCCGGCATTTTCAACAGCTTTTGCAAACCTTTCAGCGGTTTCAGGGCCGATATCAAGCCCCATCCATCCGGAGGGGATTTGATCCACAGGCACTTTCACGCTTTCAGCCTCCCTGCTGAAAGAGTCGGCCGCCACAAGATCCGTGGGCAGCAATAATTCAATTCCCAGCTCCTCAGCCGTCAGCATGATCCCGGCTGCAGTATCCACAAGGTCTTCCTCCACCATGGATCCCCTGGTATCAATCCCGCTGCTTTTCAGAAATGTATTGGCCATTGCACCCCCAACGATCATTCTGTCCACGTAGTTGAGCATATTCCGCAGCGCTTCGAGTTTGCCCGACACCTTAGCCCCCCCTATGATCGCCACCAGAGGCCGCTTCGGGTTTCTGACAGAATCATAATATGTCCGTATCTCCTTTTCAAGTACAAAGCCTGCTGCCGAGACCGGCGCATATTCAGTTATTCCGGTAACAGATGCCTGGTCCCTGTGGGATACTGCAAAAGCTTCGTTCACATATACGTCGCAAAGGGATGCAAGTTCTCTTGCAAATTGAGGATCATTGCTTTTTTCCCCTTTGTGGAATCTCAGGTTTTCCAGGAGCAGGATTTCACCCTCCTCAAGCGCTTTTACTTTCTCTCTTGCCAAATCCCCGATACAGTCTTCCACAAACTCCACCTTTTTCTGAACCAGATCTGCAAGCCTCGCCGCAACCGGTCTTAAGGAAAAACGATTGTCCCTTTTCCCGCCGGGCCTTCCCATATGGCTTGCGAGAACAACTTTCGCCCTCTGTTTCAAAAGGTAATCAATGAGTTCGATTGTAACCGCTATCCGGTTATCATCCGTTATAGCGCCGTTTTCATCCACAGGTACGTTGTAATCCGCCCTTACAAGAACGGTTTTTCCTGTAACCTCGATTTCCTTAACCGTTTTCATAATGTCTCTCCCGGAAAATCACTTCTTTTTGCTCTTGTTGTGGAGCCGTTTCCTTCTGGACCATCTTTCAAAAAAACCGATCGCCCCGGATTCAGCTCTTCTGTCGATAATCTCCTCTTCAACGGTCTCCCCTTTTGACGAAGCCAGCGCCCCCCTCAGGCATTCGGTCTTGCAGGGGCAGTGATAGAAACACTCTTCCGGTGTCTGCCTAAGGCCGCTGTCCGTCATGGGAAAAACCTTGTCAAGATTTTTAAAACAATCCGGTCTGTCTTTGCTGTTATCCCTGTCTTTGCAGTTACTATCCGTCATTTTCTCTTTCAAACTCTCTTGTGAATTGATCAATGTACCCGTTTTCCTGAAAGCTGTAAAACTGATTCCGCGCGGATATCAGGTGCTCATGGACCCGTATTCCCACGTACCCGAGCGCAAACACAAGGCGCCTTGTAACGGCAATATCCATACCTGACGGCAAGGGATCGCCTGACGGGTGGTTATGGGCAAAAATCAGAGACGCGGCATTGTGCTCGAGCGCCTTTTTGATCACCTCTCTGGGATAGACCGAACTTGACGTCAGAGACCCTTCCGAAAGAATATCAGAGGCAATCACCCGGTTCCCGGCATCAAGAAAAATACCTGAAAAGCATTCGGTGTTCCTGTTGCCGATCCTGTGATTCAGATACGCGATCAGGTCCTCACGGTTTCTCACCACATCCCTTTCAACAATCCGCTCTTCAAGATAACGCTCTGCTATCTCTTTGATGAGCTTTACCCCGAAAATGTTGGCGTCTCCCACTCCCTTCACCGATTTCAGCTGATCAGGTGATGCTTCCAGCACGGCAGGAAGTGTGGAGAATTTCTCCATCAGAGCCTTGGCGCTCTCCTTGCAGTCACGCCGTGGTGTGTTGAGCGTCAGCAGAAGCTCGATCACTTCATAATCCAGAAACCCCTGCAAACCTCCCCGGAGAAACTTGCGCCTGAGCCTGGCCCTGTGTCCCTCCCCTTTTTGTGAAGAAGTCTGCATATCTCTCTACTCCAGGCCGTCTTCATTCTCCTCTTCAGGGAGCCGGGCCGTTCCGATCAGCTTCTCTCCCCTTTCCCGGTCAATGAGCTTGACTCCCTGGGTGTTCCGGCTGATGACCGAAATCCCTTTCACAGCTGTCCGTATCAGCTTCCCGCGGTTGGTTACCAGCATTATTTCGTCATTGTCATCCACAAGCAGCAGGGATACCATTTTTCCGTTCCTGGCGGAGGTCTTGATGGAAAAAACCCCTTTACCTCCCCTTACCTGCCGCCTGTACTCTTCAACCGAAGTCCTCTTGCCGTATCCGTTTTCAGTAACACACAAAAGGGTCATACTGCTGGAGAGCGCCTCCATGCCAACCACGGATGAACCGCTGCCAAGGGCCATGCCTTTCACACCCATTGATCCTCTGGCAGTACAGCGAATATCGTTCTCATGGAACCGGATCACTTTTCCGTCCAGGGAGCCGAGAAGGATCTCCATATTTCCGCCGGTTATACGGGCTGCAATGAGTTCATCATCCTCGGCAAGTTTCACACCGATAAGACCGCCTGACCTCGGCCGTGAATACGCCATCAGCTCGGTCTTTTTCACACGCCCCTTGCGGGTGGCCATAACCACATACTTGCCCTGTACGAATTCCGGCACCGTCAGCACGGTTGCAACGTGTTCGTCCGGGTCGAGGTTCAGGAAATTCGCTATGGATTTGCCCAGGCTTGAACGGCCCGCCATGGGCAATTCATATACTTTTACCTGGTATACTTTCCCGAAGTTGGTGATGAACATGAACGTATTATGGGTAGAGGCCACGAACAGATGCTCCACA
>JAWLES010000012.1:0-25901 GCA_041685935.1 Desulfobacteraceae bacterium
CTATATTGCCCTTGTCCACAACAATATCCAGGGCGCCGTTCTGCATTGTGGCTTTGCCGGAAACGTTTTCAGCAGTGAGTTCGCATTCGGGAATGTTCACGATCCCTGAATCAATCGTTCCGTCAATTATTAGGTTTTTTGGGTCAAACAGACCGGAATCATCATCGGTTTCAAATGTGACAACGACATCTTCTGAAGTTCCGGATTCCAAAATGCTGAAGATATTCAGGCTGACCGGGTTGATGCCGATAAACGCATCAGAGTATTCTTTCAGAGTTTCTATGTCCACGTTTTCCGCCCTGAATTGTAGTTTTGTATCCCGTCCGCCGTTTTTCCGGGTGAAAGAGACTCTCGGTTCCTGCAAAACCGGTTTAAGCAAGGCTGCTTTTATTCGAACTTCTGTTTTTTCCACGGTCATGTCAAGACCGAGGGTCAGCTTTTTTAATTCAAGCTTCAGGTTACCTGGTTCAGGAGATATAAGGGCAAGATCATTGATAATGCATTCTGAAAAGAGATTACCTTTTTCATCAATGTAAAAGCGGATGTTTACAGTATCGCTTTTGGCGGATTGAAAACGGTTACCGATCCAGCTGGGCACAATTGATTCTCCGCGTACAGAAAGGTTCTGCAAGCGTGCGGTTCCCCAAAAAGCGCTGTTTTCGGACCGTAAGTGCAGGGATGCGTCGAGCCCGGAAAAAAATCGGGTTTCAAGATTGTTAAAAACGATGTGAATTCCCTTTGACTTGTGGATAAACCGGGTGATTCCTTTAAAGGTGTTTTGGAGAAAAACAGGGGAAAAGGATTTTCCGATGTCCGGTCTCTCTTTTTCTGGCGCAGGTTCAAGTCCCCGTGCGTTAAGATCTTCAATGATGATTTTTTTGATTATGAGCCTGCTTTTGAAAAGAGCGGACAGGTCAGGATAGACAAGAATCCGGCCGGTCTGACCTGTAGAAGTCCGGTCCTGCAAAGGCAGGATTCCTTTAAAGGAAATGTGGAACTTCGGAAAAACCGAAATAGAAATTTCACCCGGTCTGATATCCATTCCTGTATTGGATTTTACCGTCTCTGAAATCCGGGTTTTGACATAGTCGGTGTTCACCAGCAGTGGCACTGATACAGCAACTGCAATGATAAGAATTCCAGCAATTTTGCATAAACGGACAAAAAGTTTTTTTTTGTGAATACCCCGAACAGACATGGGGCTTACCATCGATAGTCTTTTTGCCCTGCAATATGAATGAACTCTGCCATCAGTGACCTTGTGGGTTCCATCAGAATGTCTTCGTCATGCTCCCGGATATCTGAAACCGATGTGATCTCTTCTTTGCCAAGGCTTTTGCGGTACCGGTTTTCAATCTCGATCTCCAGGTTTTCATACCTGGTCTTGTGCTTTTTTCTTTTGGTTTCATTCAAAGGTAAAGATTCGGTTTTGTGCCGTTTTTCTGCCAGGCTGTACTTTTCAGACAGATAAATCAGCCCTGGATGTTCATCCGCCATGTTGCGGTATGACCGGTCGAGCTGTTCAACACACTCTTCAAGGGATGGGTATTTGTTGTAAGGAGCCCTGTCAGTCTTGTCGTAAGGCAGGGCCCTGTCCAGTGAACTTTCTCCGATTCGGGCGGTATCGTAGATGTGCGGGTATTCGATATCCGGGGTGATTCCGCGCTTCTGGGTGGATTCTCCTGTGATCCGGAAGAATTTCGCGCTGGTTACTTTCAGTTTGCCTGAAGACAGGCTGGTGAGGGACTGGACCGTACCCTTGCCGAAGCTTGATGTTCCCACGACAATGCCTCTGTTGTAATCCTTTATGGCGCCTGCGAAAATTTCGGAAGCAGAGGCGCTCATCCTGTTTATCATCACCATTAGAGGCCCTGTGTATTCGATGCCCATATCATCGTCATACAGGCGCGAAACCCTTTGTCTCGTTTTAATCTGGACCACCGGCCCGGATTTAATGAACAATCCCGTCAGGCGCTGGGCCTCTTTCAAAGATCCGCCGCCGTTGCCCCTGAGATCTATGATCAGTCCGTCTATGTTTTCGTCCTTCAGTTCGGTCAAGAGACTTTCCACATCATTGGTGGTGCTTTTATAGTTTTCCTTTCCGTTTCTATAGGCTTCAAAATCCAGGTAGAACGCAGGAATTTCAATGATTCCGAGTTTGCAGGAAACACCGTTTCGGGAAAAGGAGACAGTCTTCTTTTTTGCAGACTGTTCTTTGAGCTTGACCTTGTCACGTTTTATGGAAACGATCTCAGAGGAGTCCTTTTTTCTGGCTGGAATTATTTTCAGCCTCACAAAAGTATCCTTGGGGCCGCGGATCAGGTTGACGACATTGTCAAGGCGAAGTCCCACAGTATCCACGATATCCCCTTTTCTGCCTTCTCCCACCCCGATGATCTTGTCTCCCGGCCTGAGTTCTTTGGACTTGTCCGCAGGGCCTGCAGGTATCAGCCTGACCACCTTTGTGTACTGGAATTCACTCTGGAGAACAGCACCGATTCCTTCCAGTGACTGGCTCATGTGGATATCGAAATTTTCCGATTGTTCCGGGGCGAAATACTGGGTATGGGGGTCAAAACATTCTGCAACACTGTTCATGTAGGTTTCAAATGCATCGTTTTCCGTTATCTGGTAAATGGAATTGAGCCGGTTTTTATAGGTTTTTGTCAGAGTCCGGGTAATTTCCCCGGACGAGTCGCCTTCCAGTTTCAAAGAAAGAATCCTGTTTTTAAGCTCTTTTTTCCACAGATCTTTCATGGTCTTGGTATCATTCGGCCAGAGATCGTCTTCCCTGTTGGTTCGGATTTGTTCGTTCTTTGTAAAATCCAGGTGCTTTTCCCAGTTTTTAGAGGTGCTGTAAAAGTATTCCGTTCTTTCAAGACTCCTTTTAAGATACAGGTTGAATACGTCAAAGGCAAAGGAGAGGTCGCCGCTTTTCAAAAAATCATCAATCTTGTATTTGAGCCTGCTGAACCTTTTTACTTCCGGCCGGGTGAAAAGGGTTTTTAGCGGATCGAGCCTGTTGAGATAATTTTTGAAAATCGTTGCTGACATCCGGTTGTCAAGGGCTTTGCCAGTGTAATGGTTTTTCAGGATTTTCTGTACAATTTCAGTGGATTTTTCGGTTTGTTTGTCCGTATACGCCACCGGAACAAGCTCTTTGCCGTTTTCCGCCGCAACCGCAACCAGTGCGGACTGAATAAAAAGAAACAGCAGAACTGTGAAAAGTTTACTGAGATATTTCCCTGACGCTGTTTTGTTCCAATTTAGTAATGTCATCCGGTTCTTCAAAGCTTATCCTTCCTGTTTTTCCCTGTCGTACTTCGTTCACCAAAATCTCGGATGCTTTCTGAAGGTCTATTCTGCCCCCTTTCAAAAGGCACCCCCTTTTTTGTCCGATCGCCTCAAGTAAGCCGAGGCTGTCAAGTTCAGAAACCTCCACTGCATAGCGGTCTTTCAGCAGGCCGGGGTATCGCCTGAGCATATAACGTGCCAGAAAATCCCCGATGTCCGTGTAGTCATATGCACTGTCGGAAACAGCTCCTCCGGCGGCAAGAATGCTTCCTCTTTCAGGCGGGTCCACAACAGGCCATAAAATGCCGGGTGTGTCGTACACGTCCATTGTCCTGTCCACAGAAAGCCTCTGGTTGTGTCTGGTAATTGCAGGGACATTTCCAACCCGGGCAACCTTTTTGCCGGCAAGGGAATTGATAAGAGTTGATTTTCCGGTATTGGGAATTCCCATCACGATAACCTTGAGTTTCTCCGCCCGGTTGATTTTTGTTGTGGCCCTGCAGTATTCGGATAGTTCACGTATGTCCCTGGGGTTCAATGCACTTATGGCGAATGTTTTTTCCTGAAGCCTTTCGTTATAGTAAGAAAGCCATTTTAAAGTGGCTTCAGGGTCGGCAAGATCTGTTTTGTTCATCACCTTTATTTTCGAGATTTGCCTGCATATCTGGTCGGTGTACGGGTTGGTGCTTGAGAAGGGGAGCCTGGCATCCACTATCTCAAGGACCAGGTTTGCCTTTTTAACGGAATTTTTGAGTTTTTTTACCGACTCTCTCATATGGCCGGGAAACCACTGTACACTCATTATGCTCTCTTGTTTCCGGTGTTCTTTTTCAAATGGTCGAGTTCTTTTTCAATCTCTCTTATTCTCGTTTCATCAGAAGGTCCGGAAAGAATCCTGCCGGGATCTGTTTCCGGAGCCTCAAGTGCGGCTTCATCCGTCGAAGATCCGGGATTCGCCTTATCTTCCGGGGAGAACAGATACATGCATGTAAAACAGACCGCGCCTGCCGCGCTTCCGGCAAATCCTCCCACAACGGCTGCAGCGGCAATCCGCAAAGCAGAGTCAGCATATGTGATTCCCCATGCAGTGCCTGCGATTATTCCCGCCATGAATATGACCAGTGCAGTGATATACATACTCTATTGGTAACACAATCTTGTAAAAGTATAAACAGTTTCCCTGAAATTATGCACTCTTTCTTATTATATGTTGACATTCATTCGTTAATCTGAGACATATTCTTATATCCCCAATCCAAATATCATCAGGTGTTACCATGAATAACTGTTTCGCCAAAGTCCTTTGTTCATTGCTGTTTTTCTTGTTTTTAACCTGCATGGCTTCCATGTCCAATGCGGCTGAAGAGGGACCGGCCCGAAAAAAGGGGAGCAATCTGCCCTCCCTGGTTAATGCGGTCCGGTTCCCCGAACAGGTCATGTTCTGCGGCAGGCCGGTTCCCCTGGAGATTCAGGATGTAAGGGAGCGGCTTGAAAAAGAGATGCTGCTTGCTCTCTGGGACCGTGCCCAGGTAGTTTTGTGGCTGAAACGATCCTCCAAATATTTTCCGCACATAGAAAAAATCATCCGGGAAAAGAATGTCCCCGAGGATTTCAAGTATCTGGCTGTGGTGGAAAGCGGTCTGAGACCCCATGTCCGTTCCCACCGGGGGGCGGTCGGATTCTGGCAGTTTTTGCGGCGTACGGGCAGGCACTACGATTTGCGAATCGACTCCCGGATAGATGAACGAAGAAACCTGTTCCGCTCCACTTATGCGGCCTGTGATTTTCTGAACAACCTGTACAACCGGTTTGACTCCTGGATTCTTGCCATGGCTGCATACAACATGGGCGGGTTCAGTCTGTCCAAGAAGATAGAGCTTCAGAAAACCGATGATTTTTATACCCTTTATCTTCCGCTGCAGACCCAGCAGTATATTTTCAAAATTATCGCTGCGAAACTGATCATGGAGAATCCGGAAAAATACGGATTTGAATTTGAGCAATCCGACTGGTACGAACCGTTCACCTTTGACCGGGTAAATATCAAGTCCTCCCATCAAATTCCCTTGACCCTGGTGTCCGAGGCGGCGGGGATTCCGCTGAAGCAGGTCAAGGATATGAATCCCGAGATCAGGGGGTATTATCTTTCAAAGGGGGACAGCTCGGTAGTTATACCGGACGGCCTTGCCCTGGGTTTTAAAGAGAAATTCGCAGCCATTTACAGCAAATGGGAAAAGAATTATGCCGGAAGAGTCCATCTGGTAGAAAAGGGAGAAAATTTATCCATGATCGCAAACAAATACCAGGTTTCCCTTTCCGCCCTGCTGGAGATGAACAACCTTTCATTAGGAAGTGTCATACAACCCGGAGACAGGCTCATCATCGGAACACCCTGACCGGGACCCGGCAAGCCGTGAACTTTATGAGTCAGTAAAACCGTTTTCAGTAAGATACCGGTTTGATATAAACAGGGCTGACAGAGTGAAAAGAAGGTCGATAAGCCGGGGGACTGATATCGCCTGGTTGAATCCCCCCAGATGGGGACCGGTGGAAATCGACAGGTTTTCGGTTCCTTTGCGGGATTCGTAAGCTCCGATTTCATCCGGTCTGACCCCCCTTGACGCCAGAAACTTCCTGAAGCTTTCATCATCCAGCCTGTTCTGATCTTCCAGCCTTAGAACCTCTTCCATATGATTATCCACCCCCATTGCCTGTACAAGCTCCCCTGAAAGGGCTTTTATTTCATCGCAAAGCTGATTCTCCGGGGAAAAGGAATTTCCGGTGAACCCGGTCCCGTAGTGGCAAATGATATCATGGAGAATTCCCTCCAGGAGCTGAACGTCAAAAAGGTGTCTTGCATCCACTGGGTTTCCCAGGTTGTCGTACCCTTTGAGTTCCGGGTCCTGGTTTCTGAAAAAGCTCCCTGCAATAAGGATCAGGCTCAAAAGGTGTTCTCCGATATGGCGCCTGAGTTTCGACGTCCGGCTGATACAATCGAGGTGCTCAAAATCCCGTAACCCTGAAAAGGCGATATTAGGATACCTGCAGGATTCCAGCCACTGGTCCAGCCTGCCTCCGTGTTCCCAGTCGTAATGCCCCAGGTCTTCTCTTCTGTCCTGCTGGACCCTGTTGTGAAACAGGGGAATAACTGCGGTATGGATCACGCCCATGGAGGCGAGCTTACCCAGAAGCCACGCGTTCCTGGAAAAAACATCCCGGATTCTCTCCTTTGAATATTTTTGTATAATTCCCGTGCAGTTGGGATAATCAAAGTAATCTGCAGGAGCCGTGTACGCGATGGCGTGGGAAAAGCCTTTATACCCGTTACGGATCGCAAACAGGGGTCGGCCTTGCACGGCAAGGGGAGAGGGGGGATCAAACCGCAGCCCTGAAGGCATCGAGAAATTATCGAAACGGGTCATCCAAACCGCCTCTTTATGCAGTTTGAGGGCTTCTTCCCCGGACTTTGCAAATTTGACAGCGCAGATACCCCCGTCAGGCTGAATCTGAAGAAGGCTTCTTCCTTTCCAGTATGCCGCCTCCGGGTTCAGGGCCCCGAGTTTTTTAAAAATCGCATCAACGGAAAGTTCAGGTGCTCTTCTGCAGGGTTCAATACCAAACCGCCGGCAGTCGTGTTTGAGATCAAGCGAGCCCAGGGACTCATATATCGCTCTCTTTTTGTCCCTGTTCCCGTTAAACAGGAGACCCCGGAGGAAGCGGATAGAGTCTGCCTTAAACGGGCTGTTGTGAATAAAAGGGGCGGAAACGAGAGTTTGAACAATTTCCCTGTGGAGAAAGAATGCCTGTTTCTGTTTATCGAATCTTCGGGATAACAGGGTTCTTGAAATCGAGTCAAATGTCTGCCGGGTAAGGGTTTCCGGAATCGCCTCCAGGTTGGAACGGATATCCTTTACCGCCATATACGAGGCGGAGAAATCGAGTCCCTCATCAAGGAGCCTGGTTTCCAGGACCTCCCTGCTCTTTTGTCTGAAGATGGAAATGGTCAAATCCGATTACTGGTTCAGGGTTTTTTCCTTGATTTCTCCATCATCGCCGGTCTCTTCCTCCTGTTCAATGACCGGTTCGGGTCCTTTTTCTTTCAGGCTGGAATCGGGTTTTTTCACTTTGTTTCCTTTTGCGGAATTGAGCAGATCCACATATTCAACCCTTTTTCTGATCTCGAGAATCTTTTTGTCGAACTTGACATCGAGCTGGTCGATTTTTTTCAAGATTCCTTTTTCAATATCACCTATTTCATTGCGGATCACGGACTTGTCAGGTGAGCTTTCTTCGATTTCTTGAGTTTTCCTGTTCAATTCGGCAACTTCTTCACTGAGGGTGTCAAGCTCTTCCTTATAATCCTGGATGCCTGCCATCTTTTTGTCCATTTGCTCAGACAGTTCAGTGATATCCTTTTTCAGTTCGTCGTCGATTTCATTGACAATGGAAAGGGTCTTTTTGTTGATTCTTTCCATGGTGTGCAAAAGCCCTTTGTACTGGTTGGAATTGTTCGAGATCACCTTGTCCATTTTAGACAGCCGCTTTTCCATATTCTCCTTGCCTGCTTTTGATGAATCGAGTTTGGCAAGCCTTCCTTCAACGGCAGTGATCCGGCTGGTGATTTCAGGGAGTTTTTTATCAAGGGCATATTTGTTTTCAGCGATTTTGACTTCCAGGGAGTTGAATTTTTCATCAAGCTTTTCATCAAGCTGTTTGACATCCTCTGCTTTGCTGCTGTCAACCGACACAACCCTTTCCTTGATGTCCAGGTACGCAAAAAAGAGAATCGCTCCGATAAGGCAGGGGATGATGATGGATATAATGGTGACCCGGTTGTTCAGCTTGTCGATTTTCAGTGTATTCGCATCATTTTGGTAAACGGATTTTGAGATATCATCCCCTTCATCAAAATCGCCTATATGCATGTCATCCATAACAGGGCATCCTTAAGTATCTATTCCCATTCAATCGTGCCGGGTGGTTTTGATGTGATGTCAAAAACGACCCGGTTCACTTTATCCACTTCATTGATGATACGATTGGAAATTTTGCCCAGAAGATCATGGGGCAGCTTTGCCCAGTCCGCGGTCATGGCGTCGCTGCTGGTAACCGCGCGGATGGCTATACAGCTGTCGAATGTCCGCTTGTCTCCCATGACCCCGACGCTCTTGACGGGTAAAAGTACGGCAAAAGACTGCCAGAGCTTGGTATAAAGGCCTGCGTTCCGGATTTCTTCGAGCAGAAGGGCGTCCGCCTCTCTCAATACATGGAGTCTTTCCTCGTTCACCTCACCCATTATCCGTATGGCAAGACCCGGGCCCGGAAACGGCTGGCGCCAGATCAGCTCTTCATTCAAACCGAGTTCCGCTCCAAGCCTTCGAACTTCATCCTTGAAGAGCAGCTGAAGAGGCTCAATAAGCTTCAGCTTCATTTTTTCCGGAAGTCCGCCCACGTTGTGGTGGGATTTAATCATGGAAGTGGGGCCGCCGAATGCGGATTTGGATTCAATGATGTCAGGGTACAGTGTCCCCTGGCCCAGAAATCGGGCATTCTCTATTTTGCCGGCTTCCCTGTCAAAGGCTTCAATGAAGAGATTACCGATGATTTTCCGTTTTTTCTCAGGATCCGTAACTCCTTTCAGGGCGTTGAGAAAGGTATCTTTTGCATCCACAAAACCGATATTCATATCAAGGTGTTTCAGAAGGCTTTCCTCCAGGGAGGCTTTCTCATTTTTCCGCAAAAGGCCGTTATCAACAAATATACAGTACAAATTTTTTCCTATGGCCTTGTGGATAAGGGTGGCAGCGACTGACGAGTCCACTCCGCCTGAAAGTCCCATGATTACCCTGCTGTCCCCGACCGCCTCTTTGATCTGTCTGATGGCGCCCCTGGCAAAGGAATCCATGGTCCAGTTCTTCTCACATTTGCAGATGGTGAAAAGAAAATTTTTCAGCATCTCAAATCCCTTGTGGGAGTGTTCCACTTCCGGGTGAAACTGAAGTCCGTAAAATTTTCTGTCATGGTCGGCGATTGCGGCAACTTGGGTATTTTCCGTGGATGCTATCACTGAAAAGCCCTCAGGGAGTTTTTCAGCCGAGTCTCCGTGGCTCATCCAGCATTGAAGTTCGTTATCCAGGTCTTTGAATATGGTATTTTCCGCGGACGGTATTTTCAGTTGTGCAAATCCGTATTCCCTTTTCCGGGCACGGCTGATGGTTCCTCCGAGTGCATCCACCATAATATGCATTCCGTAGCAGATCCCGAGGATCGGGACACCCAGGGTAAAGATGCCGGATTCGACATCCGGGCTGTTTTCCTCGTAGATGCTGGCCGGGCCTCCGGAGAGAATAATGCCCACCGGCTCCAGTGACCGTATCTTGTCCATGTTGATATCCGCAGGTTCCACCTGACAGTAAACCCCGTTTTCCCTTACCCTTCTTGCGATGAGCTGGTTGAACTGTGAACCGAAATCAATTATGAGAATCATTATTTGAACCCTGAAGTAAACATTTGTTAAAATCTATTTTTTCCTATATTATAGACAAAAAATCAAGACATTTTTAGGGTGAAGGCCTTAAGCTGAATATGAATCAGATGTTTGTGAACATGAAATAACCGCAGGAGATAAAATTGTATGTACGAAGCAAGTGATTTGAAAAAGGGGCTGAAACTTGAAATAGACGGCGACCCCCATGTGATTGTGGATTTTCAATTCAAGAAACCCGGCAAGGGACAGGCGCTTTACAAATGCAAGCTCAAAAATATGCTTACCAACTCGCAGTTTGAAAGAACTTACCGATCCGGAGACAAATTCCAGAAAGCCGCTCTGGAAGAAAGGGAGATGGAATACCTTTATTCGGACGGGCAGAGTTACTGCTTTATGAATACCTCAACCTATGAACAGGAATTTCTCACAAAAGATCAGGTTGGGGATGCGGCTGATCTTTTAAAGGAAAACACCGTCTGCAGCGTCCTGCTTTTCAATGAGAGCGCCATTGGAGTGACCCTGCCCAATTTTGTCACCCTGAAGGTTGAAAAAGCCGATCCCTGGGCCAAAGGGGATACCGCCACCGGAGGCAGCTACAAGCCTGCTGTCCTTGAGACCGGCTTTGAAATCCAGGTGCCTCCTTTTGTGGAAGAGGGGCAGATGATCCGGATAGATACGAGAACCCGTGAGTACGTGGAAAGGGTAAACGACTGAGCATGGAGCCGGATGATGCACTGATCCGCAGAATACTGGTGGTGGAAGACGATGAGAACCTGCGAAACCTCCTTTTAAACGCCCTGGGTAAAAAAGGTTTTGAATATACTGCATCAGAGGATGCGGAAACTGCATACGATCTGATTCTGAAGGATGCCCCGGACCTTGTCATATGTGATATTTCACTGCCCGGAATGGACGGCATGGAGCTTTTGCGCAAAACCCGAGAGAAGTTGTCCGGGGTTGAGTTCATCATGATGACAGGGTATGTGTCCGAGTACTCCTATTTTGAGATTGTCCAGGCAGGTGCCTGCGATTATATGACCAAACCCTTTTCCATCAATTCCGTATTTGCCAGGCTGGAAAGGATTGAGAGGGAAAAGAGGACCTTTGCCGAGCTGCAGGAGTCCAAAAAGCAGGCCGAGGAACTCGCTGAAAAGGCAAGGGACGCCTCCAGGGCCAAATCCGCCTTTCTTGCCTCCATGAGCCATGAAATCAGAACCCCGTTGAACGGTATTGTCGGGTATACGGATATCCTCATGGATACTGAGCTTTCCCCGCAACAGCAGGCATATGCGGATAACGTTAAAATCAGCTGCAGGACCCTTCTGTCGATTGTGGATGACATACTCGATTTTTCAAAAGTTGAGGCAGGGAAGCTAACTTTGCAGAAAATAGAGTTTGATCCGGAGATCATCTGTTTTGATATCATGGAAATTGTCCGGACCAAGGTGGATGAGTCCCGGGTTGAGCTTTTCTGCCATATCGCAGATTCAGTTCCCGGTCTTGTTTCGGGAGATCCGCGGCGCTTCAGGCAGATCCTTTTGAACCTTCTTGGCAATGCAGCCAAGTTTACTGAAACCGGGCGGATCAAACTGTATCTCTGCGCCGACCAGGAGCATGAGGATAACGTCACTCTTTCCTTGAAAGTGGAGGATACCGGCATCGGCATAAAGCCGGAAAAGCTTGAGAGTGTTTTTGAACCGTTCCTGCAGATTGATCCTTTGACTCGACCTGATGATGATTCCGGTTCAGGTCTGGGCCTTGCCATATGCAAAAAAATCGCCTCTGCCATGGGTGGAAAACTCCGGGCCCGAAGCGAGTACGGCAAAGGCAGTGAATTCTATTTTTCAGCAGGATTCGGTGCGGTATCCGGCTCAAAACCCGAGCGTATAAGGCCTTCCGCCCTTAAAAATAAAACCGCGTTCGTGTTTTCCCTGTCCGAGTCAGTCAGGTTTATACTCCATTATGAGCTTACCGCCGCCGGGATGCATATAAAGGAGATAAGCTCAAAGGAAATCCTTGCCGATTTTGTGGCGGATTCCCGGTTCGAACGGTATGATCTGGGAGTGATGGACATGGACAACGGGAATGACGGTTCCCTTTTAGAGCTTATGAAGAGAATCCGGGCGGCTTCCGGCCGGGGCCGCAGGGTCCCGCCGGTGATTGCATGCTCCCTTCCTGTACCGGACGGTGCCGACACTCTGAAAAAGGCTGGATTTGACGGGTTCCTGCCCAAGCCGGTTCAGAGGAGAAAGCTTTTTGACATGGTGGGGTTTCTTCTGGGGATCGGGCATTCAAATACTTACAAAAAAGAAAAGAGTTCCGGAAGGCGTTTCGTTACAAGCCATTATCTGGCTGAACAGCACAAACGGTCCGCCAGAATTCTTCTGGTGGAAGATAATCAGGTGAACAGGCGGATGACGGAACTTATGCTTTCAAAGGCCGGGTATGACGCCCACACCGCTGTCAGCGGCGGCGAAGCCCTTGAATTGTTTGAAAACGCTGCAGGTGATTATGATCTTGTGCTTATGGATATCAACATGCCGGAAATGGACGGCTTTGAGGTTACCCGGCGGATCAGGGGGATTGAAAGCAAAAAGGAGCCCGGACGGAGAGTGCCGATTGTCGCTCTTACTGCTCACGTGTTGCCCGAGTTTGTTGAGAAGAGCCGGGCAGCAGGTATGAATGACTTTTTAACCAAACCTGTCAAAAGAGAGGTGGTTTTCGATATCATTCAAAAATGGGTATCCACCAGAGGCTCACTCCTCTGAGAGCTCCTTGTGTGTGCACCCCTTTACCGGACACTTGAGGAATTTGCCTTCCTTTTTGGTTTCCCTTTGCTCCAGATAAGGTGAGCCGCATTCCGGGCATGTTTTCATCACCGGCCTGTTCCATGTGGCAAAATCGCAGTCAGGAAAACGGTTGCATCCGAAAAATGTTTTTCCCCTTTTGGACTTTTTTTCCACTACATTACCGGTGCAGTCCGGACGCGGGCACTGCATGCCGGTGTCCTCTCCCTTGCCGTTGCTGTTAAGGGACTCGGTATACTTGCATTCGGGATATCCGGTGCATGCCAGAAAGGCGCCGTATTTCCCCTCTTTTACCACCATGGGTTTGCCGCATTTCTCACAGTCCTTGACCTTTGTGTCATCCGCTTTGGTTTCCACAATTTCGATATGCCCTTTTTCATCCCTTGTGTAGTTGCTGGAGAAGGTGCAGTCGGGATACCCGGTACATGCTATAAAATGGCCGTTTTTCCCCATTTTGATGTTGAGCTGTTTCCCGCATTCAGGACATTTAAGGTTGGTTGTTATCCCGACTCCTTTGACATTGAGCATTTTCTCGTCAGCCTTTTCCAGCTTTTCTTTAAACGGAAGGTAAAAATTGTTCAATACCTCCACTGAGTTTTTTTCCCCGTTTTCAATGCTGTCAAGGCTGTTTTCCATATCCGCGGTGAAGGTTATGTCGAGAATATCAGGGAAGGAGCTGACAAGCAGGTCGTTCACGATGAATCCAAGCTCGCTCGGAACAAAGTACCGCTTGTCAAGGATGACATACCCCTTTTCCCGGATTGTGGACAGAATCGAGGCATAGGTGCTGGGCCGCCCGATTCCCTTTTCTTCCAGTTCCTTTACAAGGGACGCTTCTGAAAAGCGGGCAGGGGGCTTTGTAAAGTGCTGTTTGGGATTCACCTTGAGTTTTTCAAGGGTTTCTCCCTGCCGGAACTCCGGCAGCTCCTGCTTGTTTTTGTCCTGGTTGGGGTCGGAGGTGGAGTAGATGGACATGAAACCGGGAAAGGCAACCGTGCTTCCTCCAACAGTTAAAATATACTTTTGATCCGCTTTTATGGATACCGTTTTCTGATCAATCAGGGCCTGGGCCATCTGGGATGCCACAAACCTTTTCCAGATAAGGTCGTACAGCTTGAACTGGTCCGGGGTTAGAAAATGCCTGATTTTGTCAGGAGTATTGTAGACGGAAGTCGGCCGTATAGCTTCATGTGCATCCTGGGCCTTGTTCTTGTTTTTGAAGAATCTCGGCTTTGAAAGGGCGTAATTTTCTCCGAAAGTCTCCCTGACAAGAGCAAGGGCTTCGTTTGCCGCATCAGGTGCAATCCTTGTTGAATCGGTACGCATGTAGGTGATCAGACCTTCAGGCCCTTCCGTGCCGATTTCAAGGCCTTCATACAGCTGTTGAGCGACTGTCATTGTTTTTTTTGCGGAAAACCTGAGTCGATTGATTGCATCCTGCTGAAGCTTGCTTGTTATAAACGGGGGCAGGGGATTGCGTTTCACCTGTTTAAGCTTGATCTCATCGACCATGTAAGCGGCATTTTCAAGCTCTCCTGTAATCCTGGAAGCGGTTTCTTCATCCCCGACTTTAGCCTTTTTCCCGTTGATTTTTGAAAGAGAGGCTGAAAAGGCGGGGGGCTCGGAAGCCTTGAGATCCACTGCAATACTCCAGTATTCTTCGGGTTCAAAGGCCCGGATTTCACGCTCCCTGTCGCAGATAATCTTGACAGCCACCGATTGTACACGCCCTGCGCTCAAACCCCTCTGGACTTTTTTCCACAGCAGAGGGGAGATCTGATACCCCACCAGCCTGTCAAGGATACGCCTGGCCTGCTGGGATTCGAACTTGTTCCCGTCCAGTTCCAGTGGTTTTTCAAGGGCCTGGTTGATCCCCTTTTTGGTGAGTTCGTGTATCAGTACCCTGTAGAACCGCCTGTCTTTATTTTTGAGGATGTCAGCCGTATGAAAAGCAATGGCTTCACCCTCCCGGTCCGGGTCAGGAGCAAGGTAAACGATATCAGAGTCCTTTGCCTCCTTTTTCAGATTTGAGATTACCTTGGACTTGTCTTTTATGTTGGTATACTTTGCCTTGAAGTTCTGCTCGGTATCAATTCCAAGTTCCTTTTTGGGAAGATCCTTGATATGCCCTGCGGTTGCAGCGACTTTATATTTGTCACCGATGTATTTTTTCAGTGTTTTAACTTTTGTTGGAGACTCAACTATTATAATCGGTTTTGTCAATTTTGCTCCTTGATTTTTGAAAAATATTTTCCCTGGGACTGTTTCACCAGACCGTCAATTTCGAGTTTGAGCAGTGTTGCCAGAAGGGTGCCGGTATCAATACCCGACACTTCCGCAATCGTATCAATATGTACAGGGTATGGGTCCAGGATTTCAAGTATTTTTTCTGCATCCGCGTCCCTTTTGATGGCGGCCGGCTTCTTTTCCAAGTTCTCAGGTACATTCTCTCCGTCTGTGAAATCTTTGAACTGGGCGATTTCCTCTATGATATCATCGGATTTCTCCACGGGCTTGGCACCCTGCTTTATCAAAGAATGGCACCCTCTGCTTTTCTGGGAGAATATGCTGCCGGGAACTGCGAATACCTCGCGGCCGTATTCCGCAGCAAGTCTTGCCGTGATCAGGGAGCCGCTTTTGCGGGCCGCTTCCACAACGCAGGTTCCGGAGGACATCCCGGCAATAATCCGGTTCCTCCGTGGAAAGTTCACGGCATCAGGTTTGTCGTTTATGCCGAATTCAGAGACAACCGCCCCGTTCCGGGCAATATCGTAATAAAGCGTTCTGTTTTCAGCAGGGTATATCCGGTTCAGTCCGCTGCCCAGAACGGCTATGGTTCTGCCGCCGGAACGGATGGCCCCTTGATGTGCGGATGAATCAATGCCTCTTGCCATGCCGCTTACCACGGTGAGGCTCTTTTTACCCAATTCACATGCCAGGTGCTCTCCTGCCCTGATTCCGTAGGAGGTGGCATTCCTGGAGCCCACCATGGAAACGGCAGGTTCGGACGGTTTCAGCGATCCTTTGTACATCATATACGCGGGCGGATCGTGGATTTGTCTGAGCAGAGAAGGGTAATGGGGGTCACTGTAAGAGACAATACTGAAATCAGTATTTTCAAGCCGGGCAATGATCTGTTCAGCATGCCTGAAAAAGGGTTTGTTTTCTTTTATACCGGCTATTACTTTTGAATGAATGCCTTTTATATCGGCAAGTTCCTTCTCAGGGGCGGCAAAAACCATTTCCGGGGTGCCGAAAATGTCCATCAGTACTTTAAAGAGATGATCACCGATTCCGGGTGTTTTTCTCAATGCGATCCATGGAAGATATCTTTTCAGCGAGTCCGGCATTCAACACGGTTCATTTGATGGTTGAAAGTTTTTCCTCCGCCTTGTCAGCGGCACTGGTAAAAGGAAATTTTTTGACCACCTTTTTCAGATAGTGGTTTGCCCGGTTCACGTCATCAGAAGCAAGAAAGGAGTAGCCTGCTTTCAGTAACGCATCCGGCACTTTCATGCCTTTGGGATATTTTTCCACAAGCGCCAGGAAGGTATCAGCAGCCTGCTTGTATTCTCCCATGGAGTAGTGGCATTCCCCGAGCCAGTACATTGCATTGTCTGCAAGGCCGTGTGCGGTATGCTTTTTCATGAATTCGGTGAACACGAGCGAAGCCTCTTCAAAGCGTTCCTCAAGCATAAGGTTCCGCCCTTTCCGGTAAAGTACTCCCGGCTCGGTAAAGCCTGTTTTAACTTCGGAAGAGCCGGATCTGAGCTTTGCTTTTTCATCGGCAAGGTCCCGGATCTGCAGACTCAGCATGCCGATTTTTTCTTCAAGTGCATCCTGCCTCTTTTCAGCCTGTTCAAGGCTTTTCTCCATCTGTCGGATTTGTTTCTCCAGCTCATTTTTTTCCGGGTTGTCCGCATTCTCCGAGGCAACAGGGCTTATCCCGGAACAGGAGACAAGAGAAAAGCAGGCAGCATGCAGAAAAAACAGGATACAGGTGTATTTGCACAAACGTTTCATGGCTTTACTCGGCTTCCTTGCTGCCTGCAATTAGAAGAATCGGGCTTGCCACGAAAATGGACGAGTATGTACCGATAATGACGCCGATGATCATGGCAAAGGCAAAATCATGTATTATTTCACCTCCAAGAAAGAAAAGGCAGGAAAGAACGATTAATGTTGTAACTGAAGTCATCACCGTACGGTTAAGGGTGTCGTTGATGCTCCGGTTGATTACCTCGAAAAGAGACTTTTTCTGCATTGTTTTCATGTTCTCCCGGATACGGTCGAATATGATGATGGTATCGTTCAGTGAATATCCGATTATGGTGAGCAGGGCTGCGATGATCGGAAGTGAAAATTCGATGTCGAGTATGGAAAACATTCCCACGGTGATCATGATATCATGAATCAGGGCCATGATTGCGCCCATTGCATAGTTCAGCTTCAGGTGCCAGAATATGGCCAAAGAGAGGATCAGGGCAGACGTAATCAGGATCGGTATACTCAGGTTGAAGATAGCCAGAAAGTACACCGCGGACATGAGTGCTCCTGCGGTAAGTCCCGAGATAATCCACTTGAGCTCGAACCTTCCGGAAATATAGATGGTAATAAACAAAAGGGCGTAAAAAATGGCAAGCAGGGCCTGCTTTCTTAAATCCTTGCCCACCTGGGGGCCAACCATCTCGACCCTCCTGATTTCAGGGGCAGAGCCGGTGGATTCTTCAAGCGCCTGCATTAAAGAGTCGGAAAATCCCTCTCCTGTCATTTCCGGCTGGCTGGTGCGTATCAGGTATTCATGGGAATTTTCAGCTCCGAAATTCTGCACTGACGAGTTTGCCAGGCCGATGTCGGACAGTCCGTCTCTGATTTCGTTGATTGAGATGTCCTTGCTGAATCTGACTTGGACAATGGTGCCCCCGGCAAAGT
Organism: Desulfobacteraceae bacterium; assembly: GCA_041685935.1. Lineage (GTDB taxonomy): Bacteria > Desulfobacterota > Desulfobacteria > Desulfobacterales > Desulfobacteraceae > JAIPEK01. The sequence continues at coordinate 17,521 of JAWLES010000012.1, forward strand.
CTATGCCGAGTTTGGGGCCCTGGTGTATAATCAGGGATACGCCCCCGAGAAGTATCAGAGCGATGGAAACGATAAACCCGATTTTCCGTTTCCCGAGAAAATCAAGATTCAGTCCGTATTGAATTAGCTGCATTGCGGCTTGTCCTTTATATACTCAGTTGTTTGACTTGTCTTTTTTCAAGTATGAACTCGAAAATTCCCTTGGAAAGAATCAGCGCGGTAAAAAGGCTTGAAATGATGCCCAGGCTCAAAGTAACGGCAAAGCCCTTGACAGGCCCTGTACCGAACTGAAACAGGACTATTGCGGCTATCAGGGTTGTCACATTGGCGTCCATGATCGTTAAAGCCGCTCTGTCAAAACCGGAGTTTACTGCTGCTGTCGTAGTTTTCCCGGCCCTTAGCTCTTCCCGTATTCTTTCAAATATAATCACATTGGCATCAACCGCCATTCCGATGGTCAGGATAATGCCTGCTATGCCGGGAAGCGTGAGCGTCGCCTGGAAAGCAGCCAGTCCTCCGCCGATCAGCACCATATTGGCAAGAAGGGCTACATCTGCAATCAGTCCGGCCCTTTTGTAATAGACCACCATGAAAAAGAGTACAAATGCGCCGCCGATCACCATTGACAAAAGACCTTTCCGGATGGAGTCCGCACCGAGTGTCGGCCCTACGGTCCTTTCCTCAATGATTTTTACAGGTGCGGGCAGGGCGCCGGCACGAAGCGCAATAGCCAGATCCCTTGCTTCAGGAGCAGTGAACCTGCCGGTTATCACTGCTTTTCCACCCGCGATTTCCGACTGGATGGTGGGGGCCGAGTATACCTTGTCATCCAGTACTATGGCCAGGCGCTTGTTGAGGTTTTCTCCGGTGATTTTTTCGAAAATCCTGGCCCCTTTGCGGTTGAATTCGATTCCCACCTGGGCCTGGTTGAACTCGTCAAACTGGACACGGGCGTCCGTGAGCATGCTTCCATCCAGAAGCACCCGTTTTTTTACAAGAAAGGGTCTTTTGTCAACGCTGCCTGTGGCAGGATCTTCCTTGTGCTGGTAGAGGATTTCATCCCCGACCGGAGGATTGCCTTCAAGGGCCTCCTGAACGCTGTTTTCTTCATCCACAAGCTGAAATGTTAGCTGGGCGGTTCTGCCGATCAGGTCCTTGGCCCTGGAGGTGTCCTTGATGCCGGGCAGCTGTATCAGAATACGGCTGTCTCCCTGAATGCGGATATCCGGTTCATTGACCCCGAATTCATCAATCCGGTTCCTTATGGTTTCAAGCGCCTGTTCCGTGGACATTTTTTTAAGATCCTTTCTCTCCTTTTCAGGTAGGGAAAGGACCATTTTCGTCCTGCCGCCGGATTTGCCGGATGAATCGATTTCAAGATTGCCGAATTTATCAGCTATAATCCTGTTGAATTCATCCAGGTCGCTGCCTGTTTCAAGGGCTGCATGAATATTGTTGGAAGAGGTCTTTTCTATGCCCGCATGGGTAACGCGTTCTTCTCTGAGCTCTTTTTTGATCTCGTATATGGTCCGTTCGATTGTTGATTCAACCGCTTTTTCCGTTTCCACTTCCAGTACCAGGTGCATTCCCCCCTGAAGGTCGAGGCCCAGGTTGATCGTTTTATGCGGCCACCAGCCGGAGAACAGGGTGGGAAGACAATAAACCAGCGCAATTCCCAACACCAGTGCTATAAGAATTTTCCTCCACGTCAGTTTCAATCTGTTTACTCCTAAAGTAAGTTAGAGTTAGCGGTTATTCTTTTTTGTTGTCCTGCTTGGTGTTGTCGGGAGAAGGGGAGCCTCCGGCCAGACCCGCCACATTTCCTCTGTTGATTTTTATTTTGGTCTTTTCCGCAATTTCAAGGGTTAGTGTGGACTCGTCCAGGGAAGCAATCGTCCCGTGAATTCCGCCCGAAGTAATGACCCGGTCCCCCTTTTTCAGGTTGTTGACCATCTCTTTATGCTCTTTGGCCCTTTTCTGCTGGGGTCGTATCAAAAGAAAATAAAAGATTACAAATAGAATAATAAGCGGCATGAAAGCTGCAATACCGCCCGGTCCCTGTGCCTGTTCGCCTCCTGCCTGTCCCATTGCAAATGCTGTTTCAATCAAAGTAGTACCTCCAAAATAATAAGTTATGTTTGTTTATGATTTATCTTTATCCGTGGCAATCCATATGGTTGTTCCGTCGAATTTGACTTTGTCCACGTTTTTGTATGAAATTTCTTCCAAAAGGTTAAAGACTCTGCCCAGATTGTATACGACAATTTTGGTTAACGGCTGTATAAGATCAATATTGGTATCGATTCTGTCCTCAGCAAGGTTGTAGATGATAACGGTTTTTTCGGAAAATTTCAGTATCTTTCCCAGACCGGAGCTCATGCCGGTTTCATCGGGTTCGTCAGCTTCAGGTTCCACTGATATGCCCCTGGAGTCGTAATAATCCTTCAGGATATCGAAGTGGATATTCCAGACATTGTCACCTGGCTGGACAACATAGATACCGTATGCACGGGCATTTTCCGTATCCTTTACTTCAGGTCCGTCAATGGAGGTTTCATATATCTCGCCCCTTTTCAAAAAGGCTTTTTCAATGATTCTCTCCATGGAAATTTCCCGTCCGCCGACACTGAAACTCTCGTCGGACTTCACAATCATATCCACGGATTCGTCAAGTCCGAATTTTTCCTTTCTCTTTTCCATCATCCTGTCCATCCGGGGGTCTTCATCAAGAGACTGGTAATCGATCGAGGGAATTTCAATTGTTTCTCTTTCATCCCCGGTATCAGTATCTCGCGCTTCTTTAACGATCCGGTTTTCCGGCAATGTTCCGGTTGTTTGTTCCGCTGTCTCTTTTTCATCAGACGGGGTGCCCTGTTCCGATCCGGATGATTCAGGGGCGGTGTGTTCCGCCCTGCCTCTTTCCTCTGTGTCCCTGCTGTCCGGGGAATAAAGGGTCATGAAAACGAAAGCACCCAGGATTATCAGGATACCTGCTGCCCCGAGCATTATCCAGAGGCTTTTTCCCCCTCTTTTTTCCGGCATAATAATTTCCCCCTGTGCTTAAAAGTCAGCGAATGTTCCAATTACACAAAAGAAACGTCCATGTCAAGAAACTTTCATTTTTACCCCTGATTATGGCCCGGGATAATTTTCCCTTCTCCCGACATCATTGCAGGGTCTCCCACAATTGTGATGGAGACGTTCCGCTTGGTTTCAATGGCAATGATCTCTTCCCTTTTTTTATTGAGAAGATACTCGGCAACCTCGGTCGGCACTATGCCTTTGAGGCTTTCAATATCGTTTTTACTGCTTTTGTGGTCCATCTTGCGTAAAAATGCAAGGCCCTGGGTTTCTGCACAGGGGACAAGCCCCCTTCCGTTGCAGTTTTTGCATGTTTCATAGCTGCCGAAAGTAATGGCCGGCCTGATCCGCTGTCTTGACATTTCAAGAAGGCCGAACTGGGAAAGCCCCCCCACCTTTGATTTGGCTTTGTCCATTTTCATATGTGTTTTAAGGGTTTTAGTGACTTCGGCCTTGTGCTTTTTTTCTTTCATGTCTATGAAGTCGACCACGATCAGTCCGCCCATATCCCTCAGGCGCAACTGCCTTGAAACTTCTTCCGCCGCTTCGAGGTTGGTGTGAAGTGCTGTCGCTTCAATGCTTTTTTTCTGGGTGGATTTTCCGGAATTTACATCAATGGCAACAAGTGCTTCGGTCTGATCTATGGACAAAAATCCCCCGGATTTCAGCGGAACGGTCTGCTTGTAGATGGAAGCTATCTGCTCTTCAAGCTGGTATTTTGTGAAAATCGGTTTGCCGCCGTTGAACTGTTTTACAATCTTTTTTTGGGTCGGCGCGATTATGCCGATAAAATCCAGCACCTCTTTGTACACGTCCGGATTGTCAATGAGTATCTCTTTTACATCATTGGTGAAGTAATCCCGGATCGAGCGGATAATAAAGTTCTGCTCCCTGTACAAAAGGGAAGGGGTTTTGCTTTTGACCGCCTTTGAGTTAATGCTGTTCCAGATCCGGGTCAGATACTTCAGGTCGTTTACAAGCATGGTTTTGGTGGCTTTTTCTCCGGCTGTCCGCACGATAAAGCCGAAACCTTCCGGAACATTCATCTTGTTGATGATGTTTAAAAGCCTCTTTCTTTCCTTTTCATCTTCGATTTTTCTGGAAATCCCCTTGGTTTCGTTTCCGGGCATCAGTACGCCGTGCCTTCCGGGCAGACTGATAAATGTGGTCAGCATGGCTCCTTTATGGGCAATGGGATCTTTTATGACCTGAACGATAAGTTCCTGGCCTTTTTTAATCAGGTTGGAAAGATTGTGTTTGCCGGATTCCGTGTCCTGGAAATAATCGCTGTGGATCTCCTGTTTTTGAAGAAAACCGTTTTTTTCAGCACCATAATCCACAAAAACGGCCTGCAGGCTGGGCTCCACCCGGATCACAGAGGCTTTGTAAATATTGCCCTGGGTGACTTCCTTGGAAGATGTTTCGATTTCAAACTGTTCAAGCTTGTTGTCCCTGACGGACGCAATCCGGATTTCATCCGGGTCAAGTGCATTGATGAGTATTTTTCTGGTCATTAAATCTTTTAGGTCTCCTCTCGGGTTGATTTCTGTTTGAGTATGTCGTAGTAGGTCATGATCCGGTCCACATACCTTATCGGTTCCCTGCCCCTTGCATAGCCGTGTTCCGTTTTCTTGTAAATTTTCCGCTGTGTCAGCAGGGGCAGTATGGCTTTAATATTTTCCCATTCGTTCGGATCAAGCCCTCTTTCCCTTGCGATCTTACGGACATCCCTGATGTGTCCGTATCCGATATTGTAGCTTGCAAGGGCAAACTGCATTCGCTGGTGTCTGTTGTCAATATCTTCAAACCTGTTGAACATTTTTTTTAAATACTTGATTCCTGCCTTTATACTCTGGAATGGGTTGAGTCTGTTGTCAATACCCATTTCCCGGGCCGTGTCCATTGTGACCTGCATAAGCCCCCTGACGTTTGTAAAACTTCTGGCCTTGGGGTTGAAATGCGATTCCTGGTATATTACGGCAGTTACCAGCAACCAGTCAAGCCCGTGTTTTTCAGACTCTTTTCTGATGAAGTCCCTGTATCTGGGAAGCCTGGTATTGATCCTTTCATGAAATTTTTTGACATCAAAGTAGTCAAATTTGTTCAGGTTGCCGTAATACTTGTCGTATATGGATTCAAGCCTTCCGTTGTTCCGGATGTTCAAAAGAAAAAGGTTCATCTTCCTTAACAGATCCGTGTCTGATTTTTTCACAGCCCAGGCAAGGGATTGTTTCCCCTGGATCGGAATTCCGATGCGTATATCCGGATAGTACCTTCGGTTCAGAAGTGCAATGTTGGTATCAGCTACTGTGAATTTGATCCGGCGTTCCGAAACCATCCGGATCAGCTCTTCAGTGGGCAGGTTGTCATGGAGTACAAATGAAAGTCCGATTCCCATCTGTTTAAGTTCTTCCAGCCTGTTGTGATATGATGTACCTCTTCTGACATGGATTGTTCTTCCTTCCAGATCCTGGATGTCGTCGGCCCCGAAGATAAGTTTATGGTGTATAAGGCGTTGCTGGATGGTCATGTATGGAATGGAAAATTCCACACGCCGTTGCCTTTCAGGGGTTATGGTGATGCCGGAAGCGATAAAATCGCCCTGGCCCTGTTCAAGGCAGTAAAACAGGCTGTTCCAGCCTGGCGTGATTATATCCAGATCCACACCGAGGCTGTCTGCGAATTCGGATGCCAGTTCGTATTCAAAGCCTGCGGGAGCGCCCCTGTATAAATAGTAAGAGTTGGCGCTGTTGGTGGTCAAAAGCCGGATGCGGCCTTTATGCCTGATCCTCTCAAGGGTGGTGGGGCCGGTCTCGGCATTTCTTTTCTGGATGATTACACAAAACGCGGTTAAAATGATGCAGCACGAATAGACAACTATGGAGACAAGGTGTTTTTTAAAAAATAGGTTCATCTTATTCAGGATCTGTCATTGGCATTGCTTTCCACTTCAACCGATGTTACATGGCTGAACCCTCCGGGAAGCTTTTTTCCTCTCTGGGCCCGTTTTCCGGAATATTCATCAAGGTTTGCTCCGACCAAGCGGAGCGAATGCTTACTGGAATGAATAACAAGATTCGAGCCGGAAGGCAAGATTTTTAGTGTTTTCAAAAGTTCCGGGTCTTCGGAATTGAGCTCTTTGGGGGGAATCCCGATGATTTTATTGCCCTTGCCCTTGTCAAGAACCGCCATCTGCCGGGCGGGAAACACAAGCAGGCGGCCCTTTGTGGTGACGGCTGCAATCCGGTCAGTCTCTTTATCCTGAACAGCAATCGGCTCCATTAGCTTTGCATTTTCCGAAAGCTGAATCAAAAATTTACCGTTTCTGTTTTTGGTTTTCAGGCTGGAAAAGGGGGTCAGAAATCCGTACCCGTGGTTGGTAAAGATCAGAATCATGGTGTCTTCCTGCTCCGCCGTCATAAACAGGACAGATGCTTCAGGCCGGATTGTGAGCCTTCCGGTGATGGGTTCGCCGAAGCCCCTTGCAGAAGGAAAGGTATGGCAGGGAAGACTGTAACATCTGCCCTCTGAATCGAGAAATGCAGCATGGAGGTCGCTCCATGTGCGGCTGTAACTTTTGAGGTGATCGTTGGCCTTGAATTTCAGGTTGTCAGGTACAACCTCGTGCCCTTTGGCGGATTTGATCCATCCGTTTTCCGAAAGAATCACGGTAACCGGTTCGGTTTCAATAACCTCGGTTTCGGAGAAAGCCTGTGCTTCCTCCCTCTCCCTGATGGGTGAAAGCCGGTTATCCCCGTATTTTTTCATGTCCGCCCTGAACTCCTTTTTGATCAGCTTCTTGATGAGTGTGTCTGAAGAAAGGGTTTTTTCAAGCCTTTTACGTTCTTCCTCAAGCCTGTCTTTCTCTGACATGATTTTGATTTCTTCAAGCTTTGCAAGCTGCCTCAGCCGGATTTCAAGAATTGCGTCAGCCTGGCGTTCCGTAAGGTCAAAACGGGCAATCAGCTCCTTTTGCGGTTCATCGCTTTCTCTTATGATCAGGATGATTTCGTCCAGGTTGAGGTAAGCCGTCATCAGCCCTTCCAGGATGTGCAGCCGGTCCACCACCTTGTCCAGCTGGAATTCAAGGCGTTTGCGTACGGTTTCCAGCCGGAATTCAAGCCATTCGGAAAGTATGGTCAAAAGGTTCTTAACCTTGGGATAGCCGTCTATGCCGATCATGTTGAGGTTGACTTTATAGGAACGTTCAAGGTCGGTGGTGGCGAAAAGATGGTTGACAAGAGCCTGTTTATCAACTTTGGCGGATTTCGGGACAATTACCAGTCTTGTGGGATTTTCGTGATCGGATTCGTTCCTGATATCATTAACCATGGGAAGTTTCCTGGCTTCCATCTGGCCTGCGATCTGTTCGATGATTTTTTCCCCGGAACCGTGATAGGGCAGGGCGGTGATCACGATGTCGTCATCTTCAAACGTATACTCCGCCCTCATTTTGATTTTACCGTTACCTGAAGAATAAATTTCCCGGATTTGATCCTGGGTGGTGATAATTTCGGCCTTTGTGGGATAGTCGGGACCCTTGATCAGGGAGCATATTTTATTTATGTCGGTGTCAGGATCGTCAATCAGCTGAATCAGGGCACGTCCCACTTCGGCAAGATTGTGCGGGGGGATGTCGGTGGCCATGCCTACGGCTATCCCTGTGGTGCCGTTGAGAAGAAGGTTGGGCAGTCTTGCCGGAAGAATTTTCGGTTCATTCATGCTGCCGTCGAAGTTGGGCACCCAGGTGGTGGTTCCCAGTGCGATTTCATCGAGAAGAAGTTCCGAATAGGGGGCAAGGCGGGATTCAGTGTACCGCATGGCTGCGAAGGACTTGGGGTCGTCCGGGTCTCCGATGTTTCCCTGGCCGTCCACAAGTGGATATCTGTAGGAAAACGGCTGTGCCATGTGAATCATGGCCTCGTAACAGGCTGTATCTCCGTGGGGGTGGAACTTGCCCAGTACGTCTCCCACCGTTCTTGCAGATTTTTTATGCTTTGCGTTTTTGCCCAGCCCAAGCTGGCTCATGGCATAGACGATCCTTCTCTGGACGGGTTTCAGACCGTCTCCTATATGGGGGAGGGCCCTGTCCAGGATCACGTACATTGAGTAGTTCAGATACGCCATCTGGGCGAAATCGATAAACGGTTTCGTTTCAAATCCTTCAATGCTGTCGGGTCTGTTTACTTCCATTATTCCAACTCGTTTATGTTGCCTTTTTCTTCAATCCACTGCTTCCTTTCCCGGATTCGTTTCTTTCCAAGAAGGATGTCCATGGTTTCAAAGATATTTCGGCTTGC
>JAWLES010000013.1:0-25568 GCA_041685935.1 Desulfobacteraceae bacterium
CCGATATTTTGTAAAACCTGGAACTGTTCATACTTTTCAATGCCTCCTACACCACATACCTGATATTCAATCTTTCCGCGGCATCCCTGTCGTCAACGCCCAAAGCGTCGGACATACCGATGGGAAGCGAGGTGGAACGGCCCAGCGGTGCGATGATCTTCTTTAGCTCAATGTCAAAGGAAACAAACATTTCCACGACCCTTTCAGCCACTTTGTCCACATCAAGCCGCCTGTAAAGCCTTGGATCCTGGGATGTAATCCCTTTGGGGCAGACCCCGATATTGCAGATGTTGCACCGGTTTTCTTCCGTACCCAGACATCCCGCTGCAGCCTGCATGACGTACTTGCCAACCTGCACACCGCTTGCCCCCAGCATGATCAGGGCCGCCGCATTTGCGGCAAGATTGCCGTTCTTACCGATACCGCCGCCTGCAAATATCGGGATTTCATTCTGTTTGCCGAGTTTCACCAGGTTGAGATAGTTGTCCCGGACGCATGATGCAATGGGATGGCCCATGTGGTTCATGGATACGTTGTAGGCGGCTCCGGTTCCCCCGTCTTCACCGTCTATTGCAAGCCCTGAAGCATAATCGTTCCGGGTGAGATTGTTCATGACCGCAAGGGAGGTGGAGGATGCGGAAATCTTTGGATATACAGGAACCCGGAATCCCCAGGCCATGGACATGGACAGGATCATCTTCGCCACCGACTCCTCGATGGAGTACTGGGTCTGGTGGGTCGGAGGGCTCGGAAGGCTGACACCCATGGGAACACCACGGATGGCGGCAATCAGCCGGTTCACCTTGTGCCACATCAAAAGTCCGCCGTCTCCGGGTTTCGCACCCTGGCCGTACTTGATCTCTATGGCACAGGGATCATCCTTCATGTGGGGAATGGCGTGCAGGATTTCGTCCCATCCGAAATAGCCGCTTGCAATCTGTAAAATCACATACTTGATGAACCGGCTCTTTAACAGCCGGGGCGGGCACCCGCCTTCTCCCGTGGATATCCTTACGGGCATGCCCAGCTCCTCGTTGAGGTATGCCACACCCATCTGAAGGCCCTCCCACATGTTGGGGGACAGTGCGCCGAAAGACATGCCGCCGATCACCAGCGGGTAAATTTCCCGCACCGGCGGAATCCAGCCGTTCTGCCGGATCCGCTTCATGTTCTCCTCAGGGGAGAGAACCCTCCCCAGCAGGGTATTGACTTCAAACTCATGCCGTCCGGCATCGAGTGCAGGGTCTGTAAGCATGGAAATCCTGGTGAACTTGATCCGGTCCAGCAGATTCTCCTTTGAGTTCCTCCTGCCGCCCCTCTTGCCGGGTTCGCCTTTCTGGTCCGCGTGGAAGGAAAGCCGGCTGGACTGAGGGTTCAGCCGGCTCTCGATTGCATCGTTGGGGCAGACCATTGCGCACATTCCGCACCCGACACAGGCGTTTTCCACTGCGGTTTTCTGGCTGATGCCGTGAAAAACCCCGTAACCGTTTGAATTTTCCCCGCCGGGATAGATGGATGTTTGTAAAGTCCTCTTCCTGAACACTTTAAGCTCGATGGCCTGCACCGGACACACGGAAGTGCAATTTCCGCAAAGGGTGCACCGGTCCCGGTTCCAGTCCACCTGCCAGGGCAGGTCCACGATGCTTAAAGATGAAGGTGTAACTGGTCTGTCTGGCTGCATATCCTGACCTCCTGACGATCCGGGTTCACTATTGCCGTATCAAGATGCATGGGTTGAATGTCTCTGGACTTGTCCCTGTCCGGTATAACCGCGTCCAATCCGCACACCTCGGATGAAAATGCGAACATTCCGGGCTTTCCGCCTACAACTCCGGGCCTGAGCTTCTTTTTGTCCTGGGCCATAAACAGGGTCCTGTCAGGGAGCGCCCCGATTACACAGTTGGGGCCGTCTATAATGAGTTGGCGGCATGTTTTTTTCAGATGCCTGAGAAACACTGCGTCGTGATGATTTTCGATTTCTCCGTCTTTCAAGGGGGTAATCACGTGCTTGTACGCGTCAATCCCCAGGCCGAGCCCCTTTACCGTGTAGTGGAGGATATGGGTGAAGACTTCGGAATCGGACTGGTATCCGGTATATCCGGGGAAATCCCTTGACGACAGAAAGTTCTTGATGGGGATAAAAGCGGTGTTCTCCCCGTTGGTCATGGTGGAGAATCCCTCCACGAAAAACGGGTGGCATGCGTACAGGTTGATTGCGTAGTTTGTGTTCTGCCTGCCCTGGGCCAGTATAATCCCGGCCTTTAGTTCATCCCGGTCAAGTCCGAGGTACCGCGCCACTTCCATGGGATCGCCGAGCTCTTTTATCATGATGGTGTCCGGCCAGAAAGAAAAGACGATCATATCGTTTTTCTCCTCCCCCATCTCACGGATTTTGAGCCGTATCTCGGTAAGGCGTAGCCCTATCTCCTCGTCGGAAAGGCCGTCCCACTCTTCCGGGATTTCATAGGCCCGGATGAGATAGACATCACGTCTCGGGATATCACTTTCCTCGTACTTTTTGGGAACCTTGATGGTCATCTTGTACTTGGTCATGAATCCGTTGTCCATCATGAAAAGATCAAGGCGCCGAATTCCCTCTTCACTGAAGATGCCGGAAAGGATGGGCGCATCCTTCATTTCCGTGAAAGGCCCCCCGAGGTCCCTGAGCATGAACCCCACCCCGGACCCGTCATGCCCCTCTTTCATCACGTCCAGGGCCTTGATGGCGGTCATGGGGGATACGGGCTCCTCGCTGGTCAAGGCAAACAACCTGCACATTAGTGTTTTCTCCCTTTCCAATTAGCGGTTTTTTCTATATAAAAGCTTATTATCATAATCAAAAACAAACTTTTTTTCAATATAAAAAAACCCCGGCATGAAAACATACCGGGGCGCAAACGTCACAAGATCAAACGCTTAGTTGTTTTTGAAGTACTCCTTGGTGATCCTGAAAATAACCGGGCTCAGGACCAGAAGAGCAATAAGGTTGGGAATGATCATCAGTCCGTTCATCATGTCGGAGAAAGTCCAGACAAAGTCGAGTTTGATCATGGCGCCGATGAAGATGACGACCACGTATACAAGCCTGTACGGAGTCACGCCTTTCAGACCGAAGATGTACTCGATACTGACCTGTCCGTAATAACACCACGCAAGCATGGTGGAAAAGGCAAAAATGATCAGACCGAATCCGACAACAAAGTCGCCGAGTCCGGGAAGTCCCATGTTAAAAGCCATCTGGGAGAGCTCCGCTCCTGTTTCACCGCTCTGCCATGCACCTGTCATGATAATAAGAAGGGCGGTCAGGGTACAGACGAAAATGGTATCGATAAGCGGGCTGAGTCCTGCGATGATTCCCTGTCGTACCGGGTCCTGGGTCCTTGCGGCAGCATGGGCTATGGGCGCACTTCCAAGTCCGGCCTCATTGGAAAAAACACCTCTTGCCACACCGAACCGCATGGCCTGGGCGATGGCTGACCCTGCAAAACCTCCTGCAGCAGCGGTTCCGGTAAAAGCGTCCGTAAAAATCATCCCGAATGCCATGCCGAGTTTTTCGATATTGGCGATGATCACTATCAGTGCGCCGATCACGTAAACAGCCGCCATAAAAGGCACAAGCCGCTCCGTTACCTCACCGATCCGCTTGATGCCGCCTATAACAACGGCAAAGGTAGCAGCGGCAAGAACAAGTCCGGTGACCCAGTAGGGTATGGATACCGCCCTTTCCACGGCACGGGCCACGGAGTTGGACTGCACCATGTTTCCGATGCCGAATGCTGCAACCGCTGCAAAGAGGGCGAACAGAAAACCGAGCCACTTCCAGTTTTTACCCATACCGTTCTTGATATAGTACATGGGACCGCCCACATAAGTCCCGTCCGGCATGGTTTCACGATATTTGACCGCCAGAACGGCCTCGCCGTATTTGGTGGCCATACCGAAAAGTGCAGTGACCCACATCCAGAAAACTGCGCCAGGGCCGCCGAGAAAAATCGCAGTGGCCACTCCGGCGATGTTCCCTGTTCCGATTGTCGCTGAAAGAGCGGTCATCAGAGACTGAAACGGCGTGATATCGCCTTCGCCTTTCTGGTCTTCCTTTTTACGACCCTGCATTAGGAGTTTAAAAGCGTAACCCAATTTGCTGACTGTCCGCCAGCCTGTGCCGAAGGAAAGGTATATACCCGTTCCCACCAGCAGAATCAGCATAATCGGTCCCCATACGAATCCACTAATAGCCGAAATGATTGATAATAGTGCGTCCATGTTTCCTGTTTCTCCTCCTTTTGGTTTAAGTTAAGCTTTTGTGCTCACATAATTCCTTGATGCTCAGAGAAACTATGCATACTAAATTTTAATGGTCAATGGTTTGTTGATTTAACTTCGCCGAACACGCCATGTCAAGGGAAAATTTATTATCGTTTAAATGCACGGCTGGAAAACATATAAAAATCAGCACAAAAAGTTGAAGTATAAGTATTTTTGTTGTAAATAAAATTATCGGTTCCACAAGAATAATCCAAAATCGAAAGGAAACATGAATGGGGCTATTTGACAAAATCAAAAAGGGATTTGAAAGCGCTGTGGTCAATGCCAGAATGGATGATTTTTTAATCGACAGGATCGATAAAATCCTAAGTGAAAGATGGGACAAGGTATCTGAAAAAAAACCGGACAACATTGACGGGGTCAGCATAGAGGAAGAGGCCGGATACAAATTTGTCTACCGTTTCAACGACCGGGCCGTAGAAGTAGAACTGGAGCATGAATACCCGGTGGTGAAGATGGAAATACATTGCGACGGCAGCAAATACGAAACCCATGTACAGGTATCCGAGTTTGTGGAAAAAGAGGAGAACGGATTCTCGATTAAAAATGAAACAAAACTCAGGGAAATTATCAGCGGGGCGGCCGGCATGGTGGAATAATCCAACCGGCCGTCCGGCCTACTGGTGCTCTTTTTTCAGCTCCCGTCTCAACAGTTTTCCGATGGCGGATACCGGCAGCTGATCCCGGAACTCGATTTCCCTTGGACGCTTGTATCCGGCCATATTTTCCTTACAGAAGGCTTTCATCTCGTCTTCGGTTACCTGCGCTTCCGGCTTGAGCTTCAGGAATGCCTTGACCTTTTCCCCGCTTTTCGGGTCGGGAACACCGACTACAGCAGCCAGCTCCACATCAGGGTGCGTATAGAGGATATCCTCCACATCCCTGGGATAAACATTGAATCCGCCGACAATGATCATATCCTTTTTGCGGTCTGTGATGTAGATATACCCGTCTTCGTCGATTTTGCCGATATCACCGGTAAGAAAATACCGCCCCCCGTTGATCCGCCTGAAGACCTCCTCGTTGGCATCCGGCCGCTGCCAGTAACCTTTCATCACCTGGGGTCCGCAGACCGCCACTTCGCCCTCCTCACCGCGAGGCATCTCTTTAAGACCGGTTTCGATATCCACGATTTTAATGTCGGTGCCCGGCATGGGAAAGCCTATGCTTCCGATTTTTCTCAACTCTTTTGAGGTGGGATTGGCGGTTGCCACAGGAGTGGTCTCGGTGAGGCCGTAGCCTTCAAAGATAACCGCCCCGGTCTTTTCCTCGAACTGCCGGCACACGTCCGGGGGCAGGGGAGATCCGCCTGAAAAGCATCCCATGATGGAAGAAAGATCATACTTGTCAATATCCCGGTGATTGGTGAACGCCACAAAAATCGTGGGAACGGCCGGCATCAGGGTGGGCCTGTATTTTTCAACAGCCTTGAGCACTTCTGTGAAAGGGGGGTTCCCGGCCCGGGGGTCTGGTATGCATACCAGCCTGCTTCCCGTGCACACGGCAGAGAGCATGGCCACGGTGATACCGAAGCTGTGATACCAGGGCAGCACCCCGAGATAGGTATGAAATCCGCCTGTCCGCTGCTTTTCAGGTTTTTCCCCCTCTTCGTGCACAAAAACGCCGTACTCATAAATCGCGTTCACGTCATAGGTAAAGTTGGTATGCACAAGCTCAGCCCCCTTTGGAACTCCCGTGGTTCCGCCGGTATACAGCATGGCTGCAGTATCTTCCGAAGGGTTGATATCCACTTTCGGAGGTTCGGGTCTTGCCGATGCCACGATATCGTCGAAAAAGAGATGTCCTGCATCGTGCCTGTCCGCTTGCGGGATTTTCTTTAAAATGGAGCCGAGTATCCCTTTGAGTTTGGGAAGGTAGGATTTGATGTTGCAGATGATTACATCCTCCACCTGAGTATCCCTGACGGCGATCCTGATATTTTCATAGAACTGGGGATGGTCCATGCAGAACACCATTTTCGCCTCGGAATCCGCAAGCTGGTGATGAAGCTCCGGCCCGGTATAAATCGGATTGCAGGTCACGCAGGTTGCGCCGGTTTTGGTGATACCGAAAAAAATTTCCGGATAGTGGGGCAGATTCGGAAGGATCAGTGCGACCTTGTCCCCCTTTGCTATGCCCTTTTGCGCCAGGAACCAGGCAATCCTGTCAGCCGTATCCTTGACCCTGGCATAGGTACGCTCGGCACCGTTGAATATGGTGAATACCTTGTCCGGGTACTTTGCAGCAGCCCGGTCCAGCATCTCAAAAACCGGATAATCATAATCCGGAACAGTGGTCTTGGAAACATTTTCAGGCCAGAAGGGTGTGTCCCAGGCGGAATCCGTCATTTTCTCCTCTCCTTTCGTTCGGGTCAGGGTAATGGAATCAATGATAACCTTGTTTATTTATATAATCTATTTTCGTAAATGGAAACAACATTTTTTTTCATTTCCGAAAAATGAGTGTCAGGAACCTCGTGCTCCTTTTCCTGGAGATTGAGCCGGTGAATGGCTTTGCGCATTGCCAGGTAGGCCTCTTTCAGCCGGGCGCACTCGGTTTTGCTGATGATCTGTTCCGATTCAAGCGTTTCAAGGAGTCTGACATTGTCGGTCCACAAGACAAGCCCGGGATGTGAATGGCTCTCCTTTAAGACAAGATACTGCACAATAAACTCGATGTCAACGATTCCGCCCCTTCCCTGCTTGATATCAAAAAAACCTTTTTTCACCTTCAAATGCTCTTTCCTCATGCGCTCTCTCATCTCGCGGACGTTTTTCGCAAGCTCATCCGGATCACGCTCTTTTCGTATGATCCCGGTCCGAATCCTGTTGAACTCCTTCTGAAGACCGGTGTCTCCGCTTACCGGTCTCGCCCGGATCAAGGCCTGCATCTCCCAGGTCCAGGCTTCATCTTCCAGATACCCCTTAAGTGCATCAACATGGGAAACGATGGTCCCGGCCTGCCCCCTTGGCCTCAATCTCATGTCCGCCCCGTAAAGCTTTCCAGCCGGTGTATGCATGGTCAACACGTTTACTATCCTCTGGCCCAGGTTGGAGTAAAACACTGAAACCTCAATGGGTTTCTCTCCCACGGTGGCCTGTCCCTGGCTCCCGGAATGAATGAATATCAGGTCGATATCCGAGCTGTATCCCATTTCATACCCGCCCACCTTGCCGTAGGCAATAATTGCGAACCCGCAGGTATCAAGTCCATGGGAAATCATGTCCGGCGGAAGCCCGTACTTTTTCATAACGATATGCCAGGACAGATCCAGAACCTTGTCAAGGACAGTCTCAGCTATATACGTGAGCCGGTCGCTCACCTTCATCAGGGGATACCCGCCGCTCACGTCCGCAGCAGCGACTTTCAGAGTCTGGGTCTGTTTGAAAACGCACAGGGTTTCAAGCTGCATTTCGTGGTCATCTTCAGGTATGATGGCCATCCGCTTTTCAAGATCCTCCTCCAGGTCCTTTTTTTCCGGGGGATGGAAAAGCGTTCCCGGATCCAGAAGCTCATCCAGAAGTGCAGGGTGCTTGGACAGAAAGGAGATGATCCAGGGACTCTTACGGGCCAGCGACGCCAGAGTGTCCAGCGCTCCCTTGTTTTCAAGCAGAAGGGAGATATAGCAGCTCCGCCTCTGAATGGTCGTTACAAGGTCCACCAGCCTGCCCAGGACCCTGCCCGGCTCAGGACTCTCCCCGGCCTTTTGAACGATCAGGGGAACCAGCCGGCTGAGGCGTTTCTGTCCTGCTGCGGTGAGCTGCTTGGTTCCGGAATGCTCCTTGAGGGCCTTGAGGGGTTTGTATACCTGGTCAAAGTCCTGAAAACAGGATATATTTTCCACCCTTTCCGCTGCCTGGGGATCATTGAGGTTTTCCCAGATACGTCTGAAACACTCGGTGTTTTCATCTCCGTTCTCATCCTCTTCCGTGCCCAGAAGCTCGTTAAAGTGGCTGTGAACGTTGTTCATATGGGTCTCAAGCACGCCCATGAACGCTTCATGGGAATCGAATCCCGCTGAAAGGGCGAGCCTCAGCCCGCCTTCCGCATCAACCGGCAGGTCATGGGTCTGGAGATCATCGTATTCCTGGAGCCGGTTTTCCACCCGCCTCAGAAAGGTATATGCCTCTGACAGGCACTGCAGGGTTTCATGATCAATACAGGAAAGATCCTCCAGGGTTTTCAGCACCCTGAGTATCCTGCGCTCTTTAAGCTGGGGTTCGATACCGCCGCGTATCATCTGGAAAATCTGCCCGAAAAATTCGACCTCCCTGATACCTCCGGGGCCGAGCTTGACGTTCCGCTTCAGATTTTCATTCCGTGTCTGCATGGAAATCCGCTTTTTCATGTCCCGGAACGACTCAAACGTGCCGTAATCGAAATAGCGCCTGTAAACAAACGCTTCAAGGTTCTCCAGGATACGTTCCCCCAGCTCCTTGTCTCCGGCCACCGGGCGTGCCTTGATCAAGGCGTACCTCTCCCATTCCCGGCCCTGTGACTGGTAATAGTGTTCAAAGCCTGAACGGTTCATCACAAGCGGACCGGTCCCGCCGAACGGCCTCAACCTCGTGTCCACCCGGAAAAAATTGGAGCCCTGGTTTCCGGAATCAAAGAACTTGAGAAACATCCTGGCAAGCTTTGTGAAAAACTTTTCATTTTCCAGGGGCCGATCCCCGTCGGTGGTGCCGTCTTTTCCATAAACAAATATCAGATCTATATCCGAAGAGAAGTTGAGCTCGCGCGCACCGAGCTTGCCCATGCCGATGACGACGAGTTTCTGCCTGTTTCCCTTTTCATCCGACGGGGTTCCGTGGGATCGGCAAAGTTTGGCATAAAAAAAATCCAGCACGGTATCAATGCAGGCATCGGCAAAGCAGGAAAGATCATTCAGGGTCTCATCTAGAAACGCCTTTTGGGTCAGATCACGCCAGGCAATCCGTATCATTTCATAAAGCCTGATTTTCAAAAGCGCCTGCTTGGTTTCATTTTCCCCCATCCCGTCGGAAACCGCCTGTCCCACTTTTGAAAAGAACACCCCTGGTTCGTATGCTTTCTCCAGTTCTCCGGAGCGGTAAAGGTCATGGACAAGTTCGGGATAAACCGATGCGCTCGCTGCCACAAACTCGCTGAAATAAAAGACTTTCACAAGTTCTGCCCGGAAGGTTTCATCCTCTATCAGGGGCAGTCCCCTGGATGCTGCAGCGTCATAATAGTGATCCAGTCTCGCCTTAACCCTCTTGACAGCCTCTGCACCGATTAAAGGAAGGTATGTTTCAATTTCGTTTTCATTCATTGTGCACATCCTCCTTCATCTCTCCTGCCGAACGCCTGCGGCTGATTCTGAAATTCACCCGCCGCCGGAAACCGTCTGTGCCGAAGCACTCAAATCCCCACCGCAGCCATTTCAGAAATGAAAACGCAATCCAGAGAGCCCATAAAAGAATCAGCACCCTGTAAACGGTCATGGGAAGGGAAATCACATACGCGGCGGGAAAAAGCCCGGTGGTCATATCCCTGTACCAGCGGAGAAAATGATTGTGGGAGCCGTTGCCGGTGATCTGCATGTCAGGGGAACCAAGAAGACCGTGCTGGATTCCGTAAAACAGAGAAGCCACTGCAGCCGCGGTCAATAAGGCAAGGAGAACCTGTACGATATTGAAGACTGCATTGGACTGTTTATGCCCGTACTCCCTCCTTGCTCCCAGGGCAAGCAGCCAGGCCGCAACCGGCAGCGCGGCAAAAATGTTCACCTGGACCATCCCGACACCCAGAAGCACCCACTGGTAAAACCGCAACGGAACCGTTTTAATCCGGCAGAGCCCGGCTGACAGGATCACGATCACCAAAAGCATGCTCCAGTAAAGTACGGCAGGGCCCACATAAGGGCCGCCGCAAAACAGAATCCACCTGTTTTCCGGCATTTTTGCGGTTATTACGGAATCCGCACCGGGCATTCCCAGGTCCACATTTGACGTGGACCATTTCCATCCCATCTCACGTTTTTCATGCCAGTCCAGCCTGATGCTCTGCTTACCCGGCGTAAGCGGCAGGGTGACCGTATCTTCCTTAAGGCGTATGGGCCTTGATTCACCGTTAATGGAAACGGACTGAAGCCGGGCTGTTGAAGGCAGAACGAGTTCATGCTCCCCACCCCTGCTGGAGGTTATATCCATCTCAAGGCCGGCTTTGGTTATCCTTTTTCCCGGCACCATGTCAAGACGGGTGTTTTCAATGGTGTGGGTGGGTCCGTCCACCCCCTCGGGCCGCATGATGCGGATGGAAAGCCTCTCCCCGGGCCAGGGCCTGAACTCCGGCAGCCATTCCCCTGACCGCCCCTGGTGGCGGATCACCGGCACACCCGTCATTTCTGCGTGCCACACAGTTGCCACATCCACCTTCCAGATCTCGGTAAATACGGATGTCTCCGGAGCCTTCAAATCCAGCCGGCCGCTGACGGGAAGGGAAGATCTCCACCTGACCACACTCTGATTCGGCCCCATGCTGATCATTGCCCTGCCGTTTTTCACGGGCAGATCGGTTGTCACAGCCTCTCCATCCAGCAGCGGAACCGAAGTAACCACGGAAAAACCTTGAGGCGATACCCGCCTGACAACGGTTTGGACTTCCCAGTCAAGCCCGAGCACAAGGGTTCTGGTGATCTTTAGAAAGGGGGGCAGCCTCTCGGGCTCGAACGTCTCCGCCTGTTCTTTTTCACCCGCTTCTTTGTCGATCCTGGAGAACTTAAGCCGGTTTTCCGGAATACCGTTATCCCCGATCCCTTCCACATGCCAGTCCGTGGACTGGACGGTTACACGGCCGGGCTTCAGCGGCAGCGCTACCTGGAACGAGTTCAGGTCGGGAATATACCCTGAAAGTTCCACCCGGTGAACCCCTTCGGGCACAATTATCCACAAATGACCGGCCACCGGGTCCCGGTACACCCCTTTAACAGGAGTGTTGTTCATCTTTACCCGGACCGGCAGCCACTGGCCGGCTGATCCCGGCAGCGGCACCGCAACCTCCCGGTTAAGACTGTGGACCTCCAGCCCGGCCACAAGAATCCGCCGATCGACTGTAACATCCATTTCGGAGACGGCAGCGCATTCCGGGGCGCACTCGGGTTTTTCCCGGACAGTCAGTTTTTCTTCAAGTTGCTTTAACAGCCTTTCCGGTGGAAAACCGTTTTCCGCTTCTGCAGGTGAAGGTAAGCACCAGAAGACAAAAAGTGTTATAAACAGGGCCACTTTGGTTTTGAGCCCGGAAAAGTCAAATCCTTTTCGCCTTTGGTATGTAACGCCGGAAAATCCCTGGATCATAACAAGAAGCAGCACAATTCTGGCAAATGACAGGAAAGCGTTCACAGTTGGAGAAACCAGGGTGAACGACATGTTGCGGTCCCCGGCAACCGGCCCGTTCCATGAAAAACGGACGGAATTCCACTGCCAGGAGGGAATTCCCAAGCCTGTCTGTATTTTTGCATCCGTGTCAACCTGTTTTACGGACCGGTCCGCTGGTTCATGCTCCGACATCTCCCCCTTTTGACGGTAAAGGTTTTTGCCTGCTTTAAGTGCGGGAGAAGAAAGGATCTCCTTTTGTACATTTTTTTGGCTGACTGCCGTTCTTCCGCCATGGGCATCGGAAGAAACAGATATGCTGCGGCCTGCCTGCGGCAGGGCTTTCCACGGTTTTTCAAGCTGGGGATAGATGCCGACCTTTGCCTGATGGGCAATGAACGGAAGTGACACCGCCACCAGAAAGAGAATGCATCCCACCCGGTAGGTATTGAGTACACCGTATATCCGTCCGCCTTTGGAAGCCTGTCTCAAAAGGGCCAGGGCTGCAAGAATGTGGAGCCAGACCCACACGGGCGCACCGGGCTGGTGCCTGATCAGCACAAGGGCGAAAAGGCTTACGGCTCCCCAGCGGACTCCCTTGAGCTTTGCAGCTGCAAGGCAGATAACGAGCACAACGAAAATATCCAGGAGGGTCCACTGTTTTACCCATGTATCCCTGATACTGTCGATGCCTGATGAACTGAAAAGTGACCAGCCAGGGGGCAGATGAAGTGTCCCCTTAACCGAATTAAAAGTCTTGTTCCATCCCGAGGCTGGAATGGAGTCCGACCGGTCGATCCTGGACCGGGACTTCAGGTTGACCTTGCCGTACCGCATTTCCACACCAGCTTTGTCCGATCCGGGCAGACGGGTTATAAACACAGGTTTTCCATTGACAGTCACCCGTCCGAGCTCCAGCGGAGGGTTCGCGGAAAGCCGCCATCCAGTGGTCATGCGGCCGGTGATCCTGTCGATTACGGAAAAACCCTTCCCGTCGAAATCAAGACGCAGGGTCCGGTTCAGATTCAACTGATCCGGGTCCGGGTCCGGATCGCCCCGTTTTTTCACGGAAAAAACGAGTTCCTCTTCAGGGGTCATAAGAAAGGCGGGATACTCTTTCCATTCCCGGGGCATGGTGGTTCGTTCCGGGTCGATCCTTGGAGGGCCTTTCAGATCCACGGACCTCAGATGAGAAAAAGGCCTGAAAGACCAGATTTCGGTATCCGCTTTCCTGAAACCGCCCACATCCTCCAGGGACATCTTTTTCAACGGCCCCTTGTGCCGCAGGGTAATGGCAACCTCCCATGTCCCCGGCCGTACCTGGAGCAGAAGCCCGCCGTCCTTTTCAAGCCGGGCCGGCAGAGGGCTGTCCAGGGCCACCGGCACAAAGCGGTCAGTGAAAGCCTTGCCGATGCGTTCCTCTCTGTGGCGGCCGGAGACATTCAGCTGCACACGGGTGACAACTGTTGCCGGGATATCATCCCTGATCAGCCGGTGCACCTTGACCCGAATGCCGTCTCCTTGCTTCCGGGCGGCGGTCCCGGCTTTCCGGTCTTCCGCTTCGATCCAGAGCCTTCCCTGTTTGTCCAGCCGGGGAAGCCTGACGGATTCACCCCGGACCGAAAGATCCACAAGGCCGGTATGGCCGGGCACGCTGATTTTTTCAGGTATTCTGTCGTATGCAAAAGCACCTTTTACCGTATACTCCCCCGGCTCCTGCAGGATCAGATAAGGCTTTCCGTTTCTCTTGCCGACCGGATGGGCCGTTCCGTCCACCGTTACATTCAAGGGCCACAAATCCCGGTCTCCGGGAAGGGCTATCCCGGCATTCTTTTGATACACCTTCCATTTCTGCGTGAAAGAGGCCCTGTCGTTGCTGAACGAAATCCTGAGCCTGGACGGCCAGATACAGATCTTTTCGGAAAGATTGTTGTACACTGAAGGGCACCGGGTCTGGTCATGCCCCTGGAGTACCCAGCCGGTCCAGGGTTTCAGGGGCTCCGGAACCTTGTTTGCCGGCAGAGGGCCGGCTTCTGCTCCGGAAAAACATGATACCGCCAAAAAGAGGCTAAAAAAAACAGCAAGTTGTTTCACAGGACCGATCTCCTTGGTTGAGTTCGCAAACAAGAGACCCGGGCTCCGCAGGTCCCCCGCATTCAAATTGCAGGTGAATGATGCAGTTCTTTTTTTAAATCAATTGTCCCTGCGGGCGGCAATCAGGGCCGCTCCCACAGCACCGTTGACCTGGGCCGTCCGCGGTACCGCGACTGCATTTCCAAGGCGCTCTTCCAGCACCCGGACCACTCCCTGATTCAGGGCCACGCCGCCGGTCATTATATACGGCGGGCCGCCCTTTACCCGTTTGACCATTGACACGATCCGGCTGCCGATGGAGGCATGAATACCTGCAATAATGTTCTCCCTTTTCTCTCCTTTTGAGATAAGTGAAATTACTTCAGACTCGGCAAACACGGTACAAACACTGCTGATGGCCGCAACTGTGTCTGCACGGCCGGAAAACTCCCCCAGCCTTGCCAGGTCGATTTCAAGCGCCGATGCCATCACGTCCAGGAACCTCCCGGTTCCGGCTGCACACTTGTCGTTCATTGCAAAATCAATAACCCGGCCCTTTTTATCCAGGACAATGACCTTGCTGTCCTGGCCTCCGATATCCACGACAGTTGCAACCCCTGGATTCATAAAGCATGCTCCGGCCGCATGGCAGGAAATCTCTGTTACGGACCGGACTGCAAAATCAACATTCTTCCTGCCGTACCCGGTTGATATGATTCCAGGCACATCACCGGGCCGGATTCCAACCTCCTCCAAAAGCAGGTCAAACACTTTTCTGGCTGCGGCTCCGGGGTCATAACCGGTGGGCAAGACTTTGACAGACTCGATCTTCCCGTCTTGCAAAAGCGCCCCTTTGGCTGTGGTGGAGCCGATATCAATTCCGGCTGTGATCATCCGCTTTCTCCCTTGATTGTCAGAGCATCTCGATAAATGCGTCTATCCGGGTTTCAACCTGGCTTTCGGAAAACTTTCTCTGGTCGCACATATCCGCCTCCACCATCAGGCAGGGCTTTGACGTCCTTTCCCTGACGATCCTCTGGATGTCGTACTGCCCGAAAGAGTAGGGTTTGCAGCTCCTGTTGGAATGAAAGACCACCCCGTGGGCATCGTACTTTTCCACCATGCGTACGATATTATCCGCCATGTGGTCGATGCCGGTGTTCAAAAAAATCCTTGTGTAAGATTCGGCCATGGAGCCCAGAAAATCGTTTTCATCCAGGTGGGGAAGGGTTCCGCACCAGCCCGACGTATACGTGTCAGCAACAAATCCCGCACCATGGGAGGCGAACTTGTCGGAAAACCATCTCATCTTGTACCACACCGGCAGGTTGTCCCAGATAAGGCGATACCTCTCGGGCTCCACCTTGCTGATGCCTTTCCGGATCCGGTCGTTCATTTCCGCCAGCAGCTGTTCATAATAGTCCACAGCCGTCTGCGTGCCCCTCAGGGTGACAATCATCGCAAGATGAAAAAACGCGTCAAAGCAGGTCATGGGCGCAGGCTTGTTCATCGTGGTGTCCAGTACTTTCTTCCAGAGTTTCTGCGCTTTCACCGACAGCGCCCCTACCTCGGTCATACGGTCGTAATCAAAAGGCTTGCCGCATACATTTTCCAGGAAGGCGACATAATCCCTTATCTGGTGCCTGACATAGGTGTCTGCCTCTTTTTCATACCCGGTATGGCAGACAGGAGTATCCAGGACAAATAGAGGCGCCCCGAAGTACCTGGCAAGCACCTCGTACCACTTGAGCACCGTTCCGCAGATATTGTTGCAGCATATAAGCATGTCAGGCTCGGGCAGCCCTCCGATGGGGCCTCCGTTTACTTCGGCACATGCGATATCACCCCTTGCATACGAACAAAGATCTGTGGAGTATCCCATTTCTTCAGCTTTTTCACAAAGCTCGGTGGACATCTTGGCCGCCCCGCACATGGCCCCGTAGTTCTCCGGGTAGACCGGAATAACGTCCATGGCGTGCAGCGGCTCCACCGGCCCTCCGCTGGTGATCCACGCGATCTTTTTACCGGTCTGCTCCTTCGGGGTTTTGGCCTCGATGTAGTATTCGGTCATTATCTCGCGGAGCCGCTTGTCCGTCTTGATCTTTTTTTCCTCAGGTGTGGACATGTTATCTCCTCTGTGTGCGGAACCTCTCAAACATCAGGCTGCTGCCGGTCCATATCCTGCAGCATTTCCATAAAGGCTCCGCATCTTGTTTTAAACTGTGCGTGCACCGACTGTTCATCATCCAGTTCAAACACCATGCTTTTGATACCCCTTTTTTCCAGCATATCCCGGATATAAGGATAATCAAACGCGTGGGGATCGCAGAATTTAAGCAGAAGGAAAATCACGCCCATGGCATCCAGTTCGCCGGCTCTCCGGGAAATCCTCTCTCCCCTTGAATAGAGACCGGCATGCTTGCAGGGACATACCGCCTTTTCCAGGTATCTTCGGGCAATTCCGGTCAAAGGCTCTGCGGATTCATCCACTGTAAAATCAAAATACCTGTCCATGGTACAGAAATCATCAAACACCACAAAACCGCCTGCCTGCTCTATGGTATTGTAAACGGAAGGGGCGGTGCATACCGATCCGGTGAGTCCTATCCGTATAAGTCGACCGGAATCCTGGACAGGCTCCTCCTGTATAAAGGTGCAGAGCTGCTCCAAAAGCTCGGCCGCCTCCCCGGGATCCATTGACATGACCGCCTTTGAAATTGTATGGAGGTTTCTGCTCCGGATATGAATCCGGTTTTCGGCTGCGGCCCGGCTGATACGCTTCAATCCCCTCCTGATCCGGTTGAACACCCGGGCGGCACCTGACAGGTCATCCTTTGCAACCCTGGTGCCGACCTTTTTCTCAAGGTCCCGGACCATACGCTCCAGAACGCTTACCGTGTAGGCTTCCGCACTTTTTGTGCCAAGATTCGCCGGCATGATTACATCCGTATGAAAAAATCCTGTCAGGTTGAGCCTGAAAATATCAGAGAGCCGTTGAACCGAATCACAGGTGTGGGGAAAAACCACTCCGTCCAGAAAATCAAGGGAACCTGACAGGGCGTCATCCAGGGTATTTTTCACCACGCTGCAGCAATAACTCTGCAGATAGGCATCAGACCCGCCTTCCGCCCCGCTGCCGATCATCCTGAAGGGCAGTGCGCCGGCTGCATATATGATTTCTTCAGGGGCGTACGAACAGAACGTCCCCACCACCGGTCGGCCGGTATCCGTTTTCCATCGGACCGCGTATGCTCCCGGGTCGGCGGCGATCTCTTCAAACCGCTCCAGTATCTCTTTCATGGCATGTCCTTTCTGATTTGATCATCTGAAAATAAATCCCGTTTTCAGATCATCATCCGGGTCAAAATAGAATTTGTGGCTTCCTGTGTATGACGCGCTGCCGGACACCTCCGGAATAACCGCCCTGAATGGTCCGAACCGGGTTTCTTTTGTCACCCTGACCGTCATCAGGGTATCAAGGATGCTTTCAATGGTGATCTCCCGGTCAACAGCAAGTTCATTTTGTTCATAATGCAATGCTGCACGGGCGCTCACCCCGGAACCGGTGGGTGAACGGTCCACCTCTCCTCGGGCGAAAATGCAGACATTCCTGCTGTGATGCCTTTTATCCCTTGCATCTCCAATAATTATGGTGCCGTAAAGAAACCCCAGCTCCGGCTCAAAAGGATGTGCAATTTCGAACCGTTCCGAAACCGCGGTTTTGATTTTTCTGCCGCAGCTGATCAGCCGGTTATAGTCGGACCCGTCCAGGGAAACGCCGAGGTCTTCCGCCCGGCATAAGACGTAAAACGCGCCGCCGTAGGCAACGTCGAACCGGATTGACCCGATTTCCGGAACATCTACCCTCTTGTCCTTTATGTAAACAAATGAAGGCACGTTGCAAAAGGAGACCTTTTCCACGACACCGTTTTTAAGAACCGCCCCGGCCTGTATCCGCCCGGCGGGCGTATCAATAACGATCTTTTCAACCTCCGGGTCCTTCTTTACCATGCCGGACTCTACCGCAAGCCTGGTCAGGGCAATGACGGCATGACCGCACATTGTGCTGTATCCCTCGTTATGAAGAAAAAATGTGCCGAAGTCGGCACCTTCACTGCAGGGCGGTGTAATAACCGCCCCGTACATGTCTGCGTGCCCCCTCGGTTCGAACATCAGGCCGCGGCGGATATGATCGAGATGATCCCTGAAATATCGACGCTTTTCAAGCACGGTCTCTCCATCAATCCGGCCGATTCCGCCGGTTATGATTCTAAGGGGCTCCCCGCCCGTGTGCATATCAATGGTCTCCACGGTTAATCTGTCTTCAGGCGGCTTTAATCGGATCTTTTCCGGTATCTGGTTCATCACGGTCTCCCGGTCTGGCATGATTGAAACTCTCTGTTTTTAAGAATAAAGAATCCTGATCCGGTAAAGGATACCAGAATTCTTTATTCTGGTATCAGAACCCGGCAAAAAAAACAAGGTCCTGGATAATTACTTTGAGACAACCGTACAGGGGGGGCCCGGAGAAAGCTCTCAATTCGTATTGACAGCAATGGCGCTGATACCCTATTATATATAGTTGTTGGTTTCAAACCGGGGGCTTTGCAGTTGGCGGCTGGCTCATGCGGAACCCTCTTTCCGAGCGTCCCGGAGGACGAAGTACATTGCCGGACAGGCATTTTAAGGATTTTTCAAGGGGTATGGACAAGAGCGTTACAAAGGGAATCAAGGACGCAGGAGAGATTGTCGCTCTGCTTGTCAAAGACGGGCTGTTGAGTGAAGACAGGGTAATATACGCCATGCGGGTAAAAGACAAACTCGCCACTGAAAAAAACCTCCTTGAAACCTTAAAAGAGTTGAGATACATCAATGACGAACAGATCAAAAAAACCCTTAGAACCCATCATCTGTCACTGCGGATCGGAGACCTTCTGGTTGAACTCGGTTATCTGTCAAAAGAGAGGCTGAGTGCCGCAATCGAACTCCAGGAGGAGAACAAGGGCAAGCGGCTGGGAGAAATCATTCTTGAAAACCGTTTTATAAGTGAATCCGCATTTCTTGAAATCCTCTCCGTACAGATGGGATTTCCCTATATTGATCTTGCTTTTGCAGAAATCGATACGGAGCTTATAGGAAAAACCCCTGTCAAATGGTGTGAATCCCACCGCTTCGTGCCGGTGAGACTCGAAAACAAAAGGCCTGTGCTCGCATTTGCCGATCCGCTCAGTGAATCCGACATCAAAGGAGCCAAAGAGCTGTTCGGAGAAAACTTCACCATCGCCATATCCTCCCCTTCCTCAATCCAGCTCACCCTTGAAAAGATCAAATCCGGCAAACTCAAAAACCGGGACCTCATTGACGAATCCACCGTCCGGGGCATAGTGGATACGGTTATAGGCAAAGCCATTGATGAAGGAGCCTCAGACATCCATATCGAGCCGCTGAGGGACCGCATCCAGATCAGATTCCGTATAGACGGGATTCTTATCCATCACAAAGACTATGCCCAGAACATTCTGCCCATGCTGACAAGCAGGATCAAAATTTTAAGCGGCGGCAATATCGCGGAAAAACGGAGACACCAGGGCGGACGGATCTCATACGAATACAAGGGCAACACTTTTGACGTGCGGTCCTCTTTCTATGTCACGGTGTTCGGGGAAAAAATCGTCATGCGGATCCTCAATCGGATCGACCAGATCATCAGCATTGAAAACATAGGCATGGAGCCCAAGATGCTGAACCGGTTCCTCATGGACGTGCTCAACGTACCCAGCGGAGTCCTGATAATCACCGGGCCCACCGGTTCAGGAAAAACCACCACCCTGTACAGCTGTGTGAACCACATCAACAGCCCCCAGATCAGCATCCTCACGGCAGAGGACCCTGTGGAATACATCATGGACGGTGTTTCCCAGTGTTCGGTCAATCCGGATATCGGCCTTACCTACGAGGAAACCCTGCGCCATGTGGTCCGGCAGGACCCTGACGTGATAGTGATCGGGGAAATCCGGGACAACTACTCAGCGGACGTGGCTGTTCATGCGGCGCTGACCGGGCACAAGGTGCTCACCTCCTTTCACACGGAAGACAGTATCAGCGGCCTTATACGCCTTTTGAACATGGATATCGAAGCCTTTCTCATCTCCTCCACAGTGGTCTGTGTAATGGCTCAGCGCCTCTTGAGAAGAATCTGCCCGCTCTGCGTCCAGCCCTATACACCAACCCCGTATGATTTAAAGCTCCTTGGGTATTCTCCGGACCATACCCGCAGGTACAAATTCCGCAAGGGCCAGGGATGTCGGCACTGCCGTCACACGGGATACAAAGGGCGGCTTGCCGTATTTGAAATGCTCGTTCTCAACGAAGAGGTGCGGGACGCCGTGCTCAACCATAAATCCAGCTATGAAATCAGGAAAATCAGCATTGAAACCTCGGGGCTCGTTACCCTGTTGGAAGATGCCGTTTCCAAAGCTACCTTCGGCCTGACCACCATAGAGGAAATCTTCCGGTGCGTACCCCGGCTGATTCCGCCGAGACCCATCAATGAAATATACCGACTTCAGGGGCTGTAATAACAACATGAACTCAAAAGTATCACTGATTGATCTTGTCAAAAAAGAGATGGAAAAGGAAAACTCCCTTCCGGTTCTAAGCAAAAGGGCGAGCAAGCTCCAGAAAGAGGCGGCAAAGGAAGACCCTGATATCCAGAAGATCGGTTCGATCATACGGCTGGACCCGACCCTGACGGGCCAGGTTCTCAAAGTGGCCAACTCCCCTTTCTACCGCGGGCTGCAATCGGTTGAAACCATAAAGGAAGCCGTTATCCGGCTCGGTCAGAACGAGGTCGTCAACATCGTCATGACAGTTATTCACAAGGGAATTTTCAACTCGGACGTGCCGATTATCAAACAGAACCAGATCCGGCTGTGGAATCATCTGGTGGCATGCGCCCTCGGCTCCTTATGGACATCCAAGCATCTTTCCATGGAGACGATCACCCCTAAAGCCTTCATCGCGGGCCTGATGCATGACATGGGAAAAATATACCTGTTGACGGCCCTGGAAAAGATCATGAAATCAAAGGATATAGACTTCAAACCCTCTGCAGAGCTGATCGTTAAAATTATGGACTCCCTTCACGCAGAACAGGGGTATCACCTTTTGAGACAATGGAATATTCCTGAAAAATACGCGGTCATAGCAAGGGACCATCACACGGAAGAATTCGACCACACAGACCTGCTGCTTGTTATTGTCAGGCTTGTGAACAAGGTATGCACCAAGATGGACAACCCCGGAGAAAGGGAGGACATCACCACCATTGTGGGATCAAGAGAGGCGGAAATCCTCGGCATGAGCGAAATAGGCATAGCTGAACTTGAAATCGCC
Source organism: Desulfobacteraceae bacterium (assembly GCA_041685935.1). Taxonomy (GTDB): domain Bacteria; phylum Desulfobacterota; class Desulfobacteria; order Desulfobacterales; family Desulfobacteraceae; genus JAIPEK01. The sequence goes on from JAWLES010000013.1 coordinate 21,129, forward strand.
ATGGAGGATTCGCTGAAAAAATACACGGTTTAAAATCCCCTTTCCCGAGGCGGTTTCACCGTGCAGGCTCGATTCAATCTCTGAATTACCGCTTTCACAGGTTGAAATTTTGTCTTATGCTCATTATATTGATTGTATAATGCATTGTGTTCATTGTCATACAGGAGGCTACAGGCAGTATAACCACGTCAATCTTTAGTGTGGTGGAGGTTTGATTATGCCGAAAAAAAATACCAGGGAAACCGTAGAAAAGCTGCTCGACATGGCAGGCATTACCATCAACGGGTCAAATGCCTGGGACATTCAGGTCCACAACGACAATTTTTACGACCGTGTCCTGGCTGACACGGATCTTGCGCTGGGAGAGACCTACATGGAAAACTGGTGGTCCACCTGGGCCCTGGACCAGCTGATCGAGCGGCTGGTCAGCACGGATATCGAGCGCTGCGTCAAGAAAAACGCCAGATTTCTTCTGGATTTCGCATCAGCAAAAATTCTTAACAGACAGACCCGCAGAAGATCCCTTGAAGTCGGCACAAAGCACTATGACATCGGCAACGATCTTTACAGGCGCATGCTGGACAAACGCATGCTTTATACCTGCGGTTACTGGAAACATGCGGATACCCTTGACAAGGCGCAGGAGGACAAACTAGACCTGATCTGCAGGAAGATCAATCTGGAGCCGGGAATGGAAGTGCTTGACCTCGGGTGCGGATTCGGCTCCTTTGCAAAATTCGCAGCTGAAAATTACGGAGCCAAGGTTACCGGGTACAACATTTCAAAGGAACAGCTGAAGATTGCAAGGGAGATCAACAAGGGACTCGATGTGGAATTCAGGGAGGAGGACTACCGCAATGCAAAAGGTAAGTACGACCGGGTGGTATCCATCGGAATATTCGAACATGTGGGGCCGAAAAACCACAGAACCTACATGGAAACGGTGAACCGTACCCTCAAAGACGACGGGATCGCATTTATCCACACCATCGGAAACAACCTGACCACAACCGTATCCAACCGGTGGGTTAACCGCTACATTTTTCCAAACGGAAAACTCCCCTCCATTTCCCAGATCGGGAAGTCCATGGAGGGACTCTTTGTAATGGAAGACTGGCACAACTTCGGGGAGGATTACGACAAAACCCTGATGGCCTGGTATGAAAATTTTAAAGACGCCTGGCCGGAACTGAAGCACAGATACGGAGACAAGTTCTACAGGATGTGGACGTTCTACCTCCTCTCCTGCGCCGGAGCGTTCAGGGCCAGAACCATACAGCTGTGGCAGATCGTAATGACCAAGACCGGTTCTTCCCAGCCGGAGTGCAGGCTTGTCTGAGAGCATTAAAAGATTTGAGGCGGCCGTTGTGGGTGCAGGCCCGGGCGGGACCGCCTGTGCGGCAGAGCTGGTGAAACTGGGGGTGAAAACCGTTCTTCTGGACAGAGCCGATTTTCCCAGGCTCAAGCTCTGTGCAGGGTGGATAACCCCGGAGGTCATGTCGGATCTCGGGTTTGCCGAATCTGATTACCCGTACGGAATAACCCGGTTCGACAGGATCACTTTCCATATAAGCAAGGCGGATATACCGGTGAGGACCCGCCAGTATTCCATAAGGCGGTACGAATTCGACCATTGGCTTTTAAGCCGGGTCAGGGCCCCGTTTTACAAGCACACGGTCCGCCGGATCAGGCGGGAAAACGGAGAATACGACATTGACGGACGGTTCAGAGCCCGGTATCTGATCGGGGCGGGCGGCACCGGCTGCCCGGTTTACAGAAATCTGTTCAAAAAGCAGAGTCCCCGCAGTGAAAAGCATCTTGTCGTGACGATGGAAAAGGAATACAAAACCGAGTTTACAGATGCAGGCTGCCATCTCTGGTTCTTTCTGAACGGACTTCCAGGCTATGGCTGGTATGTGCCCAAGCAGAACGGGTATCTTAACATCGGCATCGGCGGAAAAGCACACCGGTTGAACAAAAAAGGCCGCAGTATTCAACAGCATTTTGACTCTTTTGCCGGAATGCTTGAAGCAAACGGACTTGTCAGGAATCGGCCGGACCGGGTGAAGGGATATGCGTACTATCTCAGGAACCCCTCAGTCCGCACCCGGACAGGTAAGGCATTTCTCATAGGCGATGCCGCAGGCATTGCCACCAAGGATATGGGAGAGGGAATCGGCCCGGCTGTCAAAAGCGGTATCCTTGCAGCCCGGTCCATTGCATACAACCGGCCCTTTGAGCTAAAAGAGGTGAACCGGTTCAGCCTTCCCGAACTTGTACTGTCCGGACTGTGCTCCTGTTGATCCAATCTCCTCAGCCGCCTTTTTGTTCAGGTTTAAGCTGCGGCGCCCTTTTTGAGCACGTGAGGCATCACCACCGTGGAAATCCTGTCGTGCTGGCTCTTGGACATGGCAGGATAATGGTGCTCCAGAAACTCTATTATCTGCTTTTTGGCACCTTTGCTTGTATTGTAGCGCCCCTTTAGAAACATCTCGTTCCAAACACAGACTGCAGCAGTGAGTTCACAGGAGTGAAACTTTTCAGCCGGGTCCAGCATCCGGTCGAGCTCACCGGAAGTCGGCCTTTCAAGGGGAGAGTTGCCCAGGATTTCACCAGGCAGGTTTATTCCCTGTTTTTCAGCCCATTGAACAACCTCAGCCCTTGAAACATACCAATCGTTTACAGCAGCAAGCTCACTGTTTGTGATGCTTTGCTCAAGCCGGTCATAAAGTTCTTGATGTTCCCTGCCGAAGCCTGCGGACGAATCATTAGCCGGTCCGGGAATCACGGGCTCTTCACCCAGCAAAAGGTAAACCGCCTCTTTTTTTGACCAGTAGTACATTTCATTCCAGCGTTTGTAATCCGGTTTTGCATTCTCCTTCATTTTCCCTCCCTTCTAAAAGTTTTCCCTGATATACGAGTTCAGCAGTTCAAGTCCCTGCTTCATATTCCTCCTTCCAAAACCGATCCTGAAATTTTCCCCGTCCCAATCCTCTCCGTAAACACGGGAAGGGAGAAGCAGCACCCCTTTCTGCGCCAGAAGGCCGGAACAGAACGCTGCAGCACTCCTGTCAGCCTTGAGGCCCGGAAAGGCGACAGAGCCCGCCCAGGGCCTTTTCCACTCAAAAAGATCTTCATGACTTTTGAAAAAGGCATCCAACAGGTCGAGATTTTCCGAGATCAGCCTCAGATTTCCCGAAACAATCCGCTCTCTTGACCGCAATCCCATTAAAGCGAGAATTTCGGACGGCGCGCTGGTGCAGATCGTGGTATAATCCTTGAAGCATGCTGCTTGGTCAAGGATGGTTCTGTCCGGCGCCGCCAGCCATCCCACACGCAGTCCCGCCAGAGAAAAACTTTTGGACATGCCTGAAAGGGAAATCCCTTTTTCATAAAGGTCACACACCGATTCGTGCCTGAAGGAATCATCATGCTCAAGGTACCTGTACATTTCATCGGAAAAGATATGAATTCCTCTGTGGCGTGCCGTTTCAATCACCTCACCGATCTCCCCTTTATCCGGAACAGCCCCTGTGGGATTGTGGGGAAAGTTAATCACAATGAGCTTTGTTTTTCCGGTCACAAGCCGTTGAAGCTCTGCCGGATCAAAACGGAATCCCCGTTCGCTGTAAACCGGTTTCCACATCGACACGGAACACCCCGATGAGAGCGCCACCTGGTACAGGGACTGGTATGCAGGATAGGTTGCAACCACATGATCGCCTTTTTCAAGAAGTGTGTTCATCAGAATAAAAATCAGCTCTTCAGGCGCGGCCACCAGTACATCATCAGGCGTCATGTGCGAATAAAGCCCGGAAATTTCCCTGCGCAAAGCAGGAAGACCTTCCGATTCGGTGTATCCCAGTGTCAGGTTTTCCCACATGCTTCTGGTCCCGTCATCCGCCATTGAGACAAGTTCCCGCATACCCAGCGGTTCGCAGTCGGAGCAGCAAAGAAGATGTTCCACTGAAAATTCGTATTCTGCAAAATATCGTTCAAGCTCAAAAGGTGCGATCTTCATAATTTTTTCATTCCGTTTTCATCTTCGCTGTCCACCTGTTCAATCCGGCCGGTTTTTTCAAACTCCCTGAACAGGGCGTCCGCAGCATCGGTATCATTTTCCTCTACTTTTACGGCGTGGGTAACGATATCTGTATAATCAGACCAGGCTATTCTGCAGTTTATATCTTTGAGATGATGGATCAGCATGTCGTTGAATTCATATCCCACCTTCACGGTATAAAGCCTGGTTCTGACAAACTTTACAAGCCTGCCCGCCTCCACAGCATTTTTGACCGAATCGCCGTAGGCATCTATCAACCCCCTGATACCGAGTTTAACACCTCCGAAGTAACGTGTCACAACCGCGCTGACACAGGTGAGATTGTACCCTGCAAGGGTGTTGAGAATGGGCTGCCCTGCAGTACCCGCGGGCTCCCC
>JAWLES010000014.1:0-6564 GCA_041685935.1 Desulfobacteraceae bacterium
GGCAGGTCTTTTCCGGTTCCGGCAGGCGTGTGGGTTTCGGATTCGTCCGTTTGTCCATCCTTGACCTTGAAACCGGAATGCAGCCCATTGTAAGCGGGGTTGACGGCTCCGCCATTATCTGCAACGGCCAGATTTACAATTATATGTCCCTTAAGCGCAAGGTTTCGGACCAGGAATTCGTCTCCAGCGGGGATATCGAAGTCGGGCTGCATCTTTTCCGTAAAAAGGGCATTGATTTTCTGCAGAGCCTCAATGGAATGTATGCAGGGGCTGTGTATTCCTGCAATGAAAAACGGGTGATTCTGTTCCGGGACCGGTTCGGAATCAAGCCCCTTTACTATGTGAAAAGGGGGGAGGACCTGTTTTTCGCATCCGAAATCAAGCCGCTTTTTGAAGGAACGGGTGAAAGGCCTGTATTCAACCGTAACGCACTCTCAAAATTTTTCGCCTACAGGTATGTTCCCGGCGAAGAGACCATGTTCAAGGGTGTCAGGAAGCTTCCGCCCGGGTCCTATATGGAGATTGATCTTCAGACGGGAGAGTTGTCCGTCCACCGTTACTGGGAATACAGGTTTGACAGGGTGAACCATGCCATGACACTGGATGAGGCAGCAGAGGAATTCTTTGGTATCTTTACCGATGCAGTTGATTTGAGACTCAGGGCGGATGTGGAGGTCGGCTCTTTTTTGAGCGGGGGCATTGATTCCTCTGCCGTAGCTTCCCTGGCTGCCGAGAGGAAAAAGGACATCAACCTTTTCACCATTTCGTTCAATGAGGACGGGTACAATGAATTACCGCAGGTTCAAAACTTTCTGGCCGCCCATAAAGACCGGTTCCGGTCCGCAACACTCAATACCGCACTTTGCTCGGTTAAGCTTTTAAATGATCTGCCCTCGATCATCCGGTCGGTTGAGGAGCCTGTTTCCCTCGGGACCCTTCTGCCGACCGACCAGGTGTGCCGCCTTGCCGGAGAAAATCTCAAGGTGGTCCTGACAGGAGAGGGTGCTGATGAAATTTTCGGCGGATATCGGAAATTTCTGATTGAATCCGCTGCTGCTCAATTCAAAGACTCGTCTTCAAAAAGGCAAAACGAGCTTTTACATATGTACCCGGAACTTGAAAATTACCTTTCCGTGAGGGATGATAATCCTTTCAGGCGCTATATTCAAAGTGAACTGCTTTTTGAACGAGCTGAAATCGCAAGGCTTATCGGAACTGATCCGGGAGATGCGGTTTTTCCCGCCGATGCCCGGCCTTCTCTTTCAGGGCAAGAGCATCCGCTTAACTCTGCGCTTGCCATGGAGGCAAGGTCAAGGCTGCCTGATTATGTTATTCTCCGGCTGGACAAGCTCTCCATGCGGCATTCCCTTGAAACCAGGACACCGTTTCTGGATTTCCGGCTGGCTGAATTCGCAGCCGCGCTTCCCCCCTCTTTCAAGGCGAATATGCAAAAGGGGATTGAAAAGTATATTCTCGGGTATGCATTCAAAAAGTACGGGGTGCTTGATCCGGGTACGGCCGGAAGGCGGAAGATGCCGTTTACAATTCCTCTGGCCCACTGGATCTCTGAACCTTCAAAGCTTCCGGAACCTCTGCAGGAGATTGTTTCAGGGAGCCTTGTCAAGGAGCAGGGTGTTTTGAATCCGGATGTACTGGAGCATCATTTCAAAAATATTTCAATCTCAGGTACCGACCCTGCAACCCTGGTTTCTGAAGCGGACAGGGTTTTTGCCGTGATGGTTTTTACATTATGGTATAATGAATTCTTTTAAACACGGGAAATGAAAAATGCCGGAAAACAACTCCCCTGAAGTTCTGACAGAAAAATTCACCCGTCTTCTGGGCGATTATATTCAAGGCCGGATGCCTGCCGGAAAAAGGACTTTCGGGTTTGAATATGAATTTATGCCGGATAGGATTCTCGATCTTTCGGATATGAAAGAGTTGTATTCTTTTTTGCAAAAAGAGGGGTTTGAGTTTGACGGCGGGGCTTTTGTCAATAAACGGGGATCAGCGATCACTTTTGAGCCCGGCGGCCAGATCGAATACCACAGCGTGCCTCTTTTGTATGATGATCTTCATGGGTGCAGGGAGTGTCTGGAAATTATCCGGACAATGAATGAGAAGATTGAAAAGTCCCTGGGCATAAAGTATGTTGCCACCGCCTGGATCCCCGGAAGGGAATCTGCGCCGTTGTGTCTTGAATCAGAGAGGTATGTCAACCTGCATGACCGTTTGACCATGATCGGGAAAAGGGGAAGGGAGATGATGAAAGGGACTGCATCCATCCATCTTCACGTGGTCATACGGCGTATGGAAGAGATTGTGCCGCTGTTTTTAAAGCTTAAAGAGCTTGCTTTTTCCGATGAGTTCGGAATGTCTCCACAGCGCAGGAAGATCTGGGATGAAACCGACCCTTGCAGGTGCGGGTTTCCATTCGGCCCTGTGGAAAGAACTGACAGCCCTGACCGGGTTATAAAAGAGTTTGTTTCGGTTGCTGTTCATGCGGATGTGCTTGGAGAGGACATACCCTTTTACAAAGTTTCTGATACAAGCTTTGACAACTTTCTTTATCATTTTACAACGATTTTCACGGACATAAGGCTGAATGCCAAAGGCCCGACCCTTGAACTGAGAACACCTGACAGTGTCCCGTTTGACAGGTTCGAAACCATTTGGCATGATTTTATAAAATCGGTTAATGTGGTATAATAATCAAACACCCCGGCTTAAAAAATCATAAAGGAGTTGAAATGAAAGATATTACACTATACTCGACCGCGGCCTGCCCGTTCTGCATACGGGCCAAAGACCTTCTGGAAAAAAAGGGGGCGACCTTTAATACAATCCGGGTGGACACGCATCCGGAATATGTTGACGAGATGGTAAAAAAGAGCGGCGGCAGAACCACGGTTCCGCAGATTTTTATCAACGGAGGTCATATCGGCGGTTTTGATGAACTCAAGGCACTTGACGACAAAGGGGAGCTGGATTCCCTGCTGGCCTGAAACAACCTTAGGACAAGGAATCTTCAGCAGATAAAATCCGGTACCGGATGAATACATTCCCTCTATCCCCTTGGATGAAACTTTTTGTGCATTTCCACAAGATAGTCTTTTGAGATGTGCGTATAGATCTGGGTGGTTGATATGTCGGAATGACCCAGCATCGTCTGGACGGACCTCAGGTCGGCCCCTCCTTCAAGAAGATGGGTGGCAAAAGAGTGACGAAAGGTGTGAGGTGTAACGTTTTTTGAAATTCCGGCTTCTGCCGCTGTTTTTTTCACCATTTTCCAGAATCCCTGCCTGGTCATGGGTTTCCCGGCCCTTGCGATGAAAAGATAGGGGCTTGATATTCCCTTCAAAAGCCTGGGCCGTCCGCTCTTCAGCCATTGTTCCGTGCGGTCCCGTGCATGGGACCCCAGCGGAACGATTCTCTCCCTTGCTCCTTTTCCGAAAATCCTGACGAACCCGGCTGTCAGGTCGATATTTTCCATTTTCATTGTAACCAGTTCCGATACCCGCAGCCCGGCACCGTAAATGACTTCCATCATGGCAATATTCCTGGTACCCTGCAATGTGTCAGTGTCCAACGCTTGAATCAGGGAATTGATTTCATCTGCGGAGAGAATTTCCGGAAGAGCAAGCCCGGTTTTGGGAATGGAGATTGACTTTACAGGGTCGGCAGCAATGTGCTTTTCCCTGAGAAGGAATTTGTAAAACCCCCTCAGGGTCACAAGATGCCTTGCAATGGATCTGGATGAAAGCCCCCTGTTCTGAAGATTCACAAGCCAGTTGAGAACGGCTGCAGTATCAGCCTGACCCATTCTTTCGATCCCGTTGTCAGAAAGAAAGGTTGTGTATTCGGAAAGATCAGCTGAGTAGGCTTCTATGCTGCCGTTGGAAAGCCCCTTTTCAAGCAGGAGAAAGTCAGTGTAGAGCTGAACCAGCCGGTCCATTTGATCTGAAAGGCTTGTCATTGAAGCAGATAATCCCCGTAACCGGTTTCATTAAGCACTTCCGCGCCGTCTTCGGTGACAAGGACCATGTTTTCAAGGCGTATTCCTCCCCATCCCGGGATATATATGCCCGGCTCCACAGTCACAACCATACCTGATTCAAGGGGCGTGTGATCAAGCCTGGAAAGCCTTGGAGCTTCATGGATTGCGATACCGACCCCGTGCCCGAGGCTGTGCCCGAACTTTCCCTTGAATTTTGTCGAATCGATATATTCCCTTGCGATACCATCGACCTCACTTGCCTTTATTCCGGGCCTGATTGCCTCAACCGCCAGTTTCTGGGCCTCGAATACCGTATTGTAGATTTCTTCGAATTCAGGTTCGCTCCGCTCCATTATCAACGTTCGTGTGGTATCACTGCAGTAACCGTCCACTTTTGCGCCGAAGTCGAACAAAAGGGGTTCTTTGGGCCTGAATTCCCTTGATCCGGGAATGGCGTGGGGAAGGGCGCTTTGCGGTCCTGATGCCGCGATCACGTCAAAAGAAACGGCCTGGGCTCCGTTTTCCCTCATCAGTCTTTCCAGGAGCCAGGCAGCATCTTTTTCAGTCATTCCCCGGTCAATCATTTTTCTGAATTGAAGAAAAGATGATTCAGCCACCTTCAGCGCCTTTCGTATCAATCCGATCTCGGCTTCATCCTTTTGAATCCGCAAATCCTTCAGGATCCGGTTACACGGAACCGTATCCATGTTAAGCCCTTTTTGCTCAACTTCCCGGATGAACTCATTGTAATCCTTCAACGTCAGCCTTGCATCTTCAATTCCTATCCTGCAGGCGCTCACCGATTCGAGAATGGAAGGCATCTCCTCGAAAAGACTTTTTCTGCAGCAGACAACCGAATACATCTTCGCCTCCTCCTTTGCCTGCTGGTCATACCTCGGGTCACATGCGAGAATCAGGTCTTTTCCCGTGATCACCAGAATCCCCGCTGTTTCATCGTAACTTCCGTCCGTACCTGTATAACCGCTTAAATACAGCCTGTTCTCATCAGAACAGATCATCACGGTATCTATATTTGATTCAGACATTCTCTTTCTGAGCTTCTCGATTCTTTCTTCATATACTCTGCTGTTCAACTTGTTCTCCTTTGTGTCATAAAAACAGTTCAGATATACACCTGAACCCGATGGTGTTTGAAGTAAATCCGGTCCTGTAAAGGGCCCTTGAGCCTATGGTGATGTTGTCTGCACTGTTCCAGGCCCCTCCCTTGGCAATGCAGAAATTTTTGACCTTGTCATTATCCAGTGATACCTCCTGCATATCAGATGTCCATTCCATTGTGTTCCCAAGAAGGTCACAGATTCTGAACTCATTGGCGAACCCGTCGTAATGATCCACGGAAGTTGTGCCGCCGAAACCGGATTTTTCAGTGTTACAGGCATTATCCAGCCATTTGTTCCCCCACGGATACCTGTACCCGGTATCGGTCCGGGCTGCGGATTCCCATTCCGCTTCTGTGGGAATCCTGCGGCCTATCCAGGATGAAAACGCCACTGCATCCTCTACACTCACCTGAACCACAGGATGGTGCCGCCTCTGATGGAGAGAGGACTCAGGTCCTTCAGGCTGGTACCAGAATGCCCCCTGAACTTCTTTGGAACCCGCACTCTTTTTCCATACCGAAGAGGATGTGTTTCGCTGAAACCGGCTTTCAAAAACGGTTCCATACCCCTTTTTTTCAGCGGTTGTAACATATCCTGTCTGTTCTATGAAGATTTCAAACAGGGAGTTGGTAACCGGATACCTTGCCATATAGACTTCCGGCATATGAAACTGCTGAAGCTCAAGGCTTGATTTGAGCTCTCTTCTGGTGCCTATGGTATAGTTGCCTTCAGGCACGATTACATAGGCATTGTATCCCTTTTCCATTTCTCCCAGAAAATCGTCGAAGTTGTCAGCCAGCTCTTTAAGGCGCCTGTATTCATCAACCGCCTTGAGCTCATCCTCGTCAAACTCGTCCACTTCATCGAGCTCTTCATCCTCGTCAAGCTCGATCTCTTCGGTGTCGTCATCGATTTCCTCTACTTCATCAACATCCTCGAGTTCCTCGTCCCCGTCGATTTCCTCGATCTCAGTGTCATCATCCGGTTCCTGGGCCTCTTCAGTGCTTTCATCAGCAGATTCCGGTTCAATCGTTTCAGTTTCATCAGGGTCGATCTCTTCAGTATCCCCGTCAAGCTCGTCCACCTCTTCGAGCTCTTCATCCTCGTCAAGCTCGATTTCTTCGGTGTCGTCATCGATTTCCTCTACTTCATCAACATCCTCGAGTTCCTCGTCCCCGTCGATTTCCTCGATCTCAGTGTCATCATCCGGTTCCTGGGCCTCTTCAGTGCTTTCATCAGCAGATTCCGGTTCAATCGTTTCAGTTTCATCAGGGTCGATCTCTTCGGTATCCCCGTCAAGCTCGTCCACCTCTTCGAGCTCTTCATCCTCGTCAAGCTCGATCGCTTCGGTGTCGTCATCGATTTCCTCTACTTCATCAACATCCTCGAGTTCCTCGTCCCCGTCGATTTCCTCGATCTCAGCATCTTCTTTTTCCGTGTCTG
>JAWLES010000014.1:6664-25270 GCA_041685935.1 Desulfobacteraceae bacterium
CTTCGGTGTCGTCATCGATTTCCTCTACTTCATCAACATCCTCGAGTTCCTCGTCCCCGTCGATTTCCTCGATCTCAGCATCTTCTTTTTCCGTGTCTGAATCCGGGCTGCCATCTTTTGAAAAAAAGTCGTTCGCTGCTTTGCTTATCAACTGCTTGAGCTGGGATAAAAGGTCTTCAGGAACATCATCTCCCTTTTCAAGCTCCAATTTGTCTATGAATTCGTTAAGTGCGCTCAGTATGTCAGTGACCTGATCCACATCCATGTCCCTGGAGGTAAGGGCGCTGCTGAAGGAACTGAGAAGGCTGTTTTTGGCCTCTTCGGTCATGTCGAATATATTGGCTTCAGTGATGGTGATGTTTTCCGGGTTGCCCCCTTTTTCGGCAAGTCTTTTGAGATCATTGTTGACAGAGGATCGGATGCTGAAAAAGTTCCGCCTTTTGCCTCTTATTTTTGATGTTTCCGAGTCATCAAGGTTCCATATCCGCCTGATCAGGTCATCGGTATTGATGAATGAAAGAGAACCGATGGCGTCCTCGGAAGTATAGTATGATTTTATGGCTGTAACAGCTTTGTGCTTTACGGAATTCTGCCGGTAATTGAGGCTTTGCACCGCCTCTTCAATGCCGTCCATGGAAATCGATAGTTTTGCCAATCATGTCCCTATTCAATATGGTTTTACGGTTGCGATTATTATGATATATAAGACAAAGAAATGCAATAACCGCTTTTATGAAGCGGGTGATTGAAAATTATACAGATTATGGTATGTTATACTGATTATGGGAAAAACACTTACAATATCCGGCCAAAAGGGCGGAAGCGGTAAAAGCGTGTCCGCCGTCAACATTTCAGCGTCTCTTGCCCTGTTTGAAAGGAAAACACTGCTTGTGGACTGTGATCCCCAGGCAAGTGCAACTGCATGGATGCGGAAAGACGGACAGTTTTCCGGACCGGACATGGCTTCCCTTTTTGCAGGCAAGGCCTGGATAAAGGATGTTATCAGGCCCACTGAACTTGCGTATCTGGATATGATTCCTTCCGGGCTGGACCTTTTTCATGCAGCACAGGGGCTGAGTTCCAGCAGGGAAAACCAGAAAATATTGAGGATTCTTCTTAAGGAAGTTGCTGGAGAATATGAGTATATTATACTGGATGCACCCTCATCGTATGAATTTTTGAGTATGGCATCCATTGCTGCCTCGGACTGGATTCTGGCAGTGATGGCCGATCAAAACGGTTTTGAGGACGAGTTCAGCCGCCTTATGCAGCTTGTCAAACACATTCGGAATGCGCATAAATTACGCCTGAGGATAGCAGGGATTCTGTTGAACAGGGTGGCGGACGACAGGACGGCATATGATGAGTTTCTGGCTGAACACTGCCCAGGCGGCGTACGGGAGCTTGTATTCACCTCGTTTCTGCCGGAACATCCCGGCGTTAACCTGACCGGGACACACCACGCGCCTGCTGCACTTTATGATATAAAAAGCTTTGCAGCGGAACGGTACATGGAAATTACCCGTGAGCTTTTGTCAATTTTTGAGTATAGGAAATAGAAAATGAAGGTTGCTAACCAGGAAACCATCCAGGAGGGTGAAAGGGAGTTCATTGATGCCGTTAATGCGGAGCTGGACTGGGATTCAATTGAGAAACTCCTGTATGAAAAGTTCAGGCTGGCTCTCCGGGACGAGGTGGAGTACAGGAGCGGGGGATTGCTGGTATATGATGAAAAGATCGCCTGTAAATTATCCTTTGATGTAAAAGTGCCTCTTTCCATTATTTTTGATATCAAGGGGGAATGCCTTGACATTTCCTCCCCTCTGCCGGATGAAGAGGAGCGGGAAGACAGCCCTGATGAGCCGGATTCAAAGAGTTTTTCCTCCGGAAGTGAAAAGCCGGACGCGTTCGCTGAGCAGGCGTCCGAGCTTGCAGGCGTGATCGATGAGATCAATCAGGGAGATGAACAATGAATGATATGAGTTATGAATTCATACGGGATCAGCTGGATGAAATCCTTGCAAATGAAATTACATCCCTGATCGACGTGGATTCCGGACTTGCCCTGATGTCATATAACGTGGCCACTATTGCCTGCATCCATGTGGTGGTTGAAAGGGAGAGGGAAATCAAGCAGTACCAGGAAGCCCCGCCCGAACGATACACATTGCAGTCTTTGGAAAACGAACTAGGGGATATCGGGCTTCAGCGCGATGAGCAGCTCACTGATGCAATCGATTCGGTTGTCAAACGCGGATATATCCGGGTGGACGAAAAGAATGAACTGATGGCTGAAGTGTCCGCATACACCATGGTGGCTTTTCTTGACAACATGTTTCCCGGGATGCAGGGGCTGAACCTGATCGCATTTGTTCTGCAGATAAATGAAGAGGTTCTCACCGAGAGGAAAACGCTGGATCAGGCAAGGGAAGTTTTTGCAAAGACCCTTAAAAACAGCGGTGTAAAGGTTACAAGGGAAAAAGCTGAAAAAGAGGCGTCCCGCCTGGATTCCAAGAAGCTTGATACCGGGTCCAAAGAGGTGGCGCGGAAACTGAAAAAGGAGAACATTTCCAGGCTTTCCAAACTGTTTAAGAGAAAAAAGGGTGACAAGACCGGCCAGGGGGCTCAGGAGAGCTTCAAGGTCAAGGATGTCTTTGACAAGGGCCCTACTAAAGAGGAACTCGATAAACAGAAACAGGAGTTTGAAAATGCGGAAAAGGCTTTGCGGGAAGCGGAGATCAAGGCCCGTGAGCTGTCAGAGAGAGAGGAGAAGGTAAAAGAGGCCGAAGAAGCTGCCAGGGAGGCTGAGCAGAAAGCAAAGGAGCTTGAAGGCAAGGAAAAAGAGCTGAAAGCACTGGAAGAAGCTGCAAAAGAGGCGGAGAAAAAAGAACAGGCCTTAAGGGAGCGGGAGGCTGAAATGGCGGCCCGTGAAGCTGAATTAAAGGAGATGGAGGAACGGCTTAAGGCAAGGCAGGAAGAGTATGAAAGGCTTGAGGAAAAAGAGCGGGCAGAAAGTCCTCAAAAAGAGATTTCCAGGGATGACGAAGACATTGAAGCCAGAATATCAGCTTTGTCAAGTGAACTCGAGATGCCGTGTCCCTTGTGTGAAACCGGCAAGGTGAAGACCGAGCAGACAGGGAAAGGCAAAACCTATTATGCATGTTCAGACGCCGAGTGCAGGTTTGTCAGCTGGGACATGCCGTATCATTTTCAGTGCCCCATGTGCAAGAGCCCCTATCTGATCGAATTTGCAGTCTCTGATAATGAAAAAGGGCTGAAATGTCCCAGAGCCGCATGCTCTTACCAGCAGAAGAACCTTTTTGACCCGGCATGGAACATGGCACAGGCAGCGAAATCAACAGCAGAGGCTGCTCCCAAGAAAAAGAAAAAAGTTGTCAGGAGAAAGAAAAGGAGTTAATGGATATACAGTTTTCAGATAAAAATTTAGAGGCAGTCCACAAAAAAGTAATAAATCAAACCCGTCTTTCAAGGGAAGACGGGATTTCTCTTTTTTGCACCGGCGATCTGACAGGGCTCGGCATGATCGCCGATTCAGTGAGAAAACGAATGCACGGGGACAAGGCCTTTTACGTATACAACCAGCATCTCAATTATACCAATATCTGCAAAAACAGGTGCCTTTTCTGTGCATACGCCAAAGACCGGACGGACAAAGGCGCGTATTGCTATACCATTGAGGATATTGAGAAAAGGCTTCTTGAAAGGGCTGATGAGCCGGTTGATGAACTTCATGTGGTCGGGGGGCTGAACCCCCGGCTTGATTTTGATTACTTTCTGAATCTTTTAAAAACAGTGAAGAAGATACGGCCCGGTGCAGGTGTCAAGGCATTTACCTGCGTGGAAATAGATTATCTTGCAAATATATCCGGGCTTTCCGTTTCCCGGACCGTGGAAAAACTGAAAAACGCGGGCCTTGATATGATGCCGGGCGGAGGTGCTGAGGTGCTGAGCAACCGTATTCACGATCAGCTGTTCCCAAGGAAAATCGGAAAAGACAGGTGGCTTGAAATTGTGGAAACGGTACACAATGCAGGAATAACAACCAATGCCACCATGCTGTACGGACATATTGAAACCATCGGGGAACGGGTGGATCACCTGATTGCACTGCGGGAGACCCAGGACAGGACCGGCGGATTTTCAGCGTTTATTCCGCTTGCATTCCATTCAAAAAACACGAAACTTTCCCGGATACCGCCCACCACTGCTGTGGATGATTTGAAAACTATCGCTGCGGCACGCCTGATACTGGACAACTTCGACCATATAAAGGCGTACTGGGTGATGATCGGCGAACCGCTCGCGCAGGTGGCGCTGTCCTTTGGGGCTGACGATCTGGACGGCACCATCATAGAGGAGAAAATTACCCATACAGCAGGTGCAAGATCTGCTGTGGGCCTTTCAAGGGCCGACATGGAAGATATGATTGTGCAGGCGGGATTCCGTCCTGTTCAGCGGGATTCATTTTACAGGGAAATATAGTACAGGAACCGGCCGGAAATATGGATACAATTGATAGAATACTTGAAAAGTCGATAAAAGGGGAGCGGATTACACCTGAAGAGGGGCTTGCGGTCTGTGAAGGGGCTGATCTTGCGGCACTGGGAAAAGCAGCCGAGGCAAAACGCTTTCAGCGTGTCCCTGAAAGACGGGTTACTTATGTGGTGGACCGGAACATTAATTATACTGATATCTGTGTTTCACAGTGCAAATTTTGCGCATTTTATAAAACACCTGAGAGCAACCAGGGGTATGTGCTTTCAAAGGCAAAGCTGTATGACAAAATCGAGGAGACCGTCAGCCTGGGCGGAACCCAGATTCTGCTGCAGGGGGGTATGAACCCGGATCTCGGGCTTGATTATTATACAGATCTTCTGCGGTTTATTAAAGCAGGTTTTGATATACATATCCACGGATTTTCCCCGCCTGAAATCGTTTATATTTCCAGCAAGGAGTCTGTTTCTGTTGAGAAAACCTTAAAATCACTGAGAAAAGCAGGACTTGATTCCATACCCGGAGGCGGTGCTGAAATTCTGTGCGATGAGGTAAGGAAAAAGGTTTCACCTGGCAAGTGCGGATCTGAACAGTGGCTGAACGTGATGGAGACAGCTCATCATCTCGGTATGAAAACAAGTGCCACCATGATGTTCGGGCATGCTGAAAAACCTCATCACATCTTCCTTCATTTGGAAAAACTCAGGAAGCTTCAGGGCCGGACCGGCGGGTTCACAGCTTTTATCCCCTGGACGTTCCAGCCGGATAATACAAAAATAAGCATGAAAAAGAAAAGCTCGGCTGTATACCTGAGGGTGCTTGCTGCAAGCAGGCTGTTTCTGGATAACTTTGATAATGTCCAGGCCTCCTGGGTGACCCAGGGGGATAAAATCGCCCAGACGGCACTGTTTTTCGGGGCCAATGACATGGGAAGCACCATGATCGAGGAAAATGTGGTTGCATCCGCAGGGGTGGATTTTATGCTGCCGGAAAGCGAACTTCAGCGGATTATACATAAAGCAGGTTTTGATCATGCAAAAAGGGACTGCTATTACAATCTCATATGAACAATAGATTCCCAGGCGCCCGAATCGTCAAACCGGCCATGGAAAACATCTGTCACAGAGCCAAATGGATTATCGTGAATCCGGACCGTATTATTGAGAACGGATTTGTATCCGTTGAAAACGGTATAATAAAAGAGATTTCAGGTTCACCTGCACCGGCCGGAGCAGTGGATCACGGTGACGGTGTGCTGATGCCGCCCTTGATCAATGCCCACACACATCTGGAGCTATCCCTTTTTAAAGGAGCCTTTGATACCGGCCCTGGATTTGAACAATGGGTCAGGAAGCTCATTGA
The DNA here is from genome assembly GCA_041685935.1 of Desulfobacteraceae bacterium. GTDB lineage: Bacteria > Desulfobacterota > Desulfobacteria > Desulfobacterales > Desulfobacteraceae > JAIPEK01. The sequence continues at coordinate 12,542 of JAWLES010000014.1, forward strand.
TTTAAAAGAGTCGGCCGATCCGGCCGAGATAGAGAAAGAGGCCCGGAAAGCAGCTTTAAAGATGGCTGAATCCGGTACTCTTTATGCCGGAGACATTCGTTCGGATGGATTTGCCGACCAGCTGCATAATAAAGGACAAAACTCCTCCCTGGCAGGGGGGGTAGGTTTCAGGGAATTTATAGGGTCAATGAATCAGTCCGGCTTTGATTCGGCCGAGACTCAATTCCGCAGGGATGATTTTTCCGAATGGAAGGATTCTTTTGCCTGCCACGCCCCTCATACATGTTCGCCTGCTCTTTTGAAAATGATCAAACAGAAAACAGAGGAACATAAGCGCGTGTTTTCCATTCATCTTGCCGAATCCGGTCAGGAGACAGAGTTTATCACCAAGGCAAGGGGCAGATGGGCCGAACTTCTGACGGACAGGGGGATTGACTTTTCCAGCTGGGGGCTTCCGTCCAAAAGCCCGGTTGTGCACCTTCATTCTCTCGGCCTTCTTGATCCTGCCACCCTGGCGGTCCATCTTGTCCGTACATCTGAAGAGGACCTTGATATTATTGCGGATTCAGGCGCAAAAGTCTGCGTCTGTCCCAGGAGCAATATGAATCTGCACAGTCGTATGCCGGACCTTGCAGGAATGATCAGGAAGGGTATCAAGCCTGCTGTCGGTACGGACAGCCTTGCAAGTTGCGGCACTCTCAGTGTGTTGGATGAAATCTCTTTTACCGCAGCCCATGCAGATGGCCTTTCTCCTGAAATTTTACTCAAGATGGCCACCATTTACGGTGCAAGTGCACTGGGGATGGAGGGAATTGCAGGCGACCTCAACAAGGGAAAGCCTGGATGGATGGTTTACCTGCCTCTCACAGCTTCAAATTCAACTGTTCTTCTGGAGAAAATAACAGGCTATGAATCCATTTAAACTGAAAATGGGTAAAATCAATTATATCAATGCATTCCCGGTTTATTACGGAATAGATCAAGACGAAAATCTGCTGCCGGACTGGATTGAACTGATCGCAGAGCCTCCTTCTGACCTGAACCGGCGGCTTGTCAAAGGGGAAATCCAAATCAGCCCGATATCATCGGCTTTTTACGGCATGCACCACGAGGAGCTTCTGCTTTTGCCGGATCTTTCCATTTCCTGTCACGGAAAAGTGATGAGTGTGGTGCTCATGAGCCGGTATCCCATTGAAGATCTGGACGGAAAAACGGTGATCCTCACGCAGGAATCCGAAACATCAGCCGCCTTTGTGAAGATGATTCTTCTGGAAAGGGATATTCATCCGGTGTTCGAAACAAGAAAAGTCAAAAAACTCCCTGATGTAAAAAACAGTGCGGATGCCGTCCTGGTGATCGGAGATACGGCGCTGAAAGAACCCTGGGAATCCGTTTTTGATTTTCGGATTGATCTGGGTGATATGTGGTACGAGATGACCGGAATGCCTTTTGTGTTCGCCGTATGGGCTGTCAGGCGAACTTTTGCACAAAAAAAGCCGGAAATCGTAAACAAAGTGATTGATCTGCTCCTGGAATCCAAAAGACAGGGGGATGGCCACATGAATCAGATCATCCGCAGAGGAGCGGATACGTTGGGTCTTAAAGAATCGTATATAAAAGAGTACTATGATTGCCTGTTTTGTGACTTTGACATTCGAAAAATAGAAGCATTGGAATGCTTTTTTCGTTTTCTTCATACACAGGGAATATTTGAAGAAGAGGTAAAAGCCGGTTTTTTTGAAAGAAAGTGAAAAGCGGCTTTTCTCTAAAATTTGTATTCAAGTCCGATTTTAAAACCCTCTTTTGTTTCGAACATTCCTTCTGCATTCAAAAATAAATTATCATTGATTTCATATGAAATGCCAAAAAAATAGCCGAAGTCATCAGAGTTCTCGAATTTGCTGTCATAGTCATCGACCATTACGTAATTATCCAGATATTGTTTTCCTTGTATATCAAAATAGGAAACACCGGTATAAGGGGTCAGGTTAAACTTCTGAATGCGGCAGCCGACTTCAAGTTCGACAACAAACTCTTCCCATTCGGATTTAGAGGAAGTTGGTTCGTTTGGCCCGGAAAATTTGTCACCGGATTTTGTGTAACTGTATTTTGAAAGGTACGCCAAATAGAATTGATCATTGAAAAATTCGAAAGCTGTTCCTTTGAAACCTGCTTCATAGATGGCATCTTCGCCTGTTTGTTTATAATCGTTTGCGGAACCTAGTATTGTTTTTCCTTCTCCTGTCCATTCTTCATCGGAGAATCCGATCCCTGCAAAAATATCAAGGTTATCAAATATTCCATAAGCGCCTCTCAAAATTAGAATCTGCCTTTCTAATGGTGCACTGTAAAAGTTATTAAATTCATCTGCTGATATGATTCCCGTGGTTGATTTCATGTCGTTGTCAAATTTATAGTCTTCATATGTCAAACTCAATCCAAATTTGCCTTTTCCAGTTGATTCCCTGAAAGTATCAGCGATAGCGGAATTAAAAAACAGAACAACAAGAGCACTAATAACCATCAGTTTCACAGATTTCATGACATATCCCTTCTTTTCAAGTTCACCTTCTGTTGTTGTTATGAAAACTCGAGACAAACGAGCTGTCCTTGAGTTTACCGGTTACGAAAAAAATCGGGTTATAAAAAGCTCACATTTAACGCACTCAGAAAGCCTTGAACACAATGTATCGTATTTCCGGGTTCGACTTGCTGTGAGCCGATGACCATTACATGATAATGGATAAAAAAAAGTTTTTTGTCAACATAATTATGATAAAATGAAGAAAAAAATCGCAGTGATAAAACCGGTACATATAGAAAGGAAACTCACTCAAAAATGTAAGTTGTTTAATGTGGGGGGAGCAATTCTCACCAAAAGTGTCACCACGAACCTGAATAAAACGGCGAGTCTCCTGGAGAAAACTCTCAAGAACCCCGCCGATTCAGTGTGACAAATGGCGCGCCCGGCAGGATTCGAACCTGCGACCCCCTGATTCGTAGTCAGATACTCTATCCAACTGAGCTACGGGCGCGCAAAGCGTGAACCTTATATATCAAAGGTTTCGGGGAAAATCAAGGTTTTTTAAAAGTCTCTGAATCCGCCTGAATTTGACCCAAAAAGCATAAAAATGCGTACAAAATGCGAACCTGTTTTTATCTCTGAACCGGGCCTAATTGGACAGGATTGCACCGTATCAGTTTTTCCGAAGCCCGGCTCTTTCCTCCTCATGGTCAGCCAGCTCATATGCAATTTCCCTGAAGTCCTGATGCATTTCATTAAAAACGTCAAGGATGTCCGGATCAAAATGTTCAGGCATTACACGACCGTCTCCATGTGTAATAATCCTGACTGCTTTTGAATGAGGTATCGGGTCTTTATATACACGTTTACTGATGAGGGCGTCATAAACGTCGAATATAGCCATAAGGCGGCCCACAAGCGGGATTTCCTCTCCTTTCAAGCCCGCAGGATATCCCGACCCGTCCCATTTTTCATGATGCGTGGCGGTAATATCGCGTGCAATCCGAAGAAACGAAGTATTTTTATCCACTCCCAATACCTCTTCAGCACGTTTGATCGCGTCGCTACCATAGATCGTGTGCTGTTTCATTATCTCGAATTCATCTTTTGTCAATTTGCCCGGCTTCAATAGAATGGCATCCGGTACAGCCACCTTGCCAATATCATGCAGAGGGGTCGATTTATAAAACAGATCTATCGTTTCAGCGGCAAGTTCATTCCTGAATTTCGGATAAAGTGCAAGGCGCTCGCAAATTGCTCTCACATAATTTTGGGTGCGCATGATATGTCCGCCGGTTTCAGAATCTCGATATTCCGCCAGTACCGCCATGCCATAAAACGTGACATTCTGAACGGTCTGGAGCTCCAGAGTCCTTTCCTTAACTTTTTTTTCAAGCTCATCTTCGTATTGCCTGCGCATAATTTCCAGCTCTCTTCTGCGCAAAGAGCCGGCTACGTTAATCAAAATTTCATTTTTTTCAACGGGTTTAATAAGATATCCGTATGCACCCAACTCAACCGCTTTTGTGGCTGTTTCCCGATCATCAACTCCTGTAAGCATAATCACGGCAGTGTCGGGATATTGATCTGAAATATGCTCCAGCAAGTCAATGCCGGAAATTCCGGGCATCATTATATCGGAAATAACAAGACTGATCTTTTGGTTTTCCATGATTTCAAGTGCCTGGTCACCACTGCTTGCAGTTATGCATTTGTAATTTTCCTGATGAAGCCACCGGGAGACGATATCCTGTATAAAGGTTTCATCATCCACCATCAGAATCGAAGACTCTTCTTTATTGAGATTCATATTCCTTTCCTGTCTCAGGCTTCTTTGTCCAGCACTTCTCTAACTTTGGCTGCCAGAATATTTCTTTCCACAGGTTTTTCAAGAAAAGCCACCCCTTCTTTCAGAATTCCCTGGTGCACTATTGCACTGTCGGTATATCCCGACATAAAAAGCACCTTGAAATCGGCAATTTCTTCAGATAGTGACTTATATAGTTCCAGTCCGCTGCCGCCCGGCATAACCACATCACTCAACAGCAAGTCAATTTCTTTGACATAAGTTTTTGCATGTTTTCGAGCTTCCTCGGGATTAGATGCACAGATTACATTGTAACCGAAACTTTCCAGATGTCGGCTCATAACATTACAAACAGCCTCTTCATCTTCCACAAGTAATATTGTTTCGGTACCGCCTTGAACAATATCCTCTTTTTTCGGGGCGGGCTTGCTTTCACTGGTGATGCGGGGAAGGTAGATCCTGAAAGTTGTCCCTCTGCCGGGTTCGCTGTAAACCCAGACATTTCCCCCATGCTGTTTTATGATACCGTAAACCGTGGACAGTCCAAGACCGGTCCCTTCTCCCTGGGATTTTGTAGTGAAAAAGGGATCGAAAATATGAGACCGGGTGTTTTCATCCATGCCCACACCGTTGTCACTGACTGCAATCATAACATGCGGCCCCTGGCGGGCCTCCTTGTGTAAATCAGTATACTCCCTTTTAAGATCAACATCGGCAGATTCTATCGTAAGTTTTCCGCCGTCCGGCATGGCATCCCTGGCATTAAGTGCCATATTCATCAAGACTTGGCTCATTTGCGAGGGGTCCGCCTTAACGATTCCGGGTTTTTCCGATTCATTGAAACGAATATCAATATCCTCTCCCAACAATCTTTCCAGCATTTTTAAATGTTCTGAAACCAGTTTGTTGATATCTATATCTTCCATGCTCAATGCCTGTTTACGGCTGAAAGCCAAAAGTTGCTGAATCAGGCTGCCTGCTCTATCAGCAAGGGATATGACCTCGTTCAGATCTTCATGTAACTGGGTTCCCGGTTCAGCCTCATCCAGTGCAAAACCTGAAAAGCCCTTAATGCCGGTGAGAAGATTGTTGAAGTCATGTGCCACTCCTCCTGCCAGACGGCCCACGGCCTCCAGCCTTCTGACTTGCTGGAGCTGGGCTTCGAGGTCTTCTTTTTCGGTTTCCAGGCGAACTCTTTCCGATCTGTCGGTAAAAAAACCTGCCAGGCAGCTTTTCCCATCCATCTCGATTGGTGTGGAATTCACATCCATTTGAACCAAAGCTCCATCTTTATGAAGCAATGGGAGGCCGATTTCTCTGGACTTTTCGCCTTTTGCATGCCTTTCAAAAAGCTCAAGCAGCTCGTCTTCATGTTCTTCAGGAAGAATATTGCCGACTTTCACTCGGCAAAGTTCATGTTCCGTATATCCCAGCATTTTGCAAATGGCGGGATTCGCATACAACAGCTCACGTGTTTGCGAGTCTGCAACCAGTATCCCCTCCGCAGTGCCGTTGAAAAGCGTACGGTATCTTTGTTCCGAAGCAGCAAGCTTTTCTTCGGCATCCTTGCGGTCCGATATATTCAGCCATGAACCTATTATTCTGCTTGCTCCTGTTTTGCTGTCAGAAGAGTCAATGAGTTTCATTTCATCGCGTATCCATTGATATGTTCCGTCTTTGTGAAGAAAACGGTATTCATGGATCTGTTTTTCATCCTCTTTGATTCTGGAGATATCTGATAAAACACCGGGAGCATCTTCAGGGTGCAAATGATTGCTCCAGAATTGGGGATCCTGATAAAATTCATCCGGCTTGTATCCAACCTGGGCGGTGATATTCGGAGTGACAAAAGTTAAGGTGAAATGCTGATTCAAGATTGCGGTATAGATTACGCTGGGACTTGAAGAAGCTAAAAACTTCCATTGCTCCCGATTCGCCTTTAATTCCGATTCCGCCTTTTTCCGCCTTGAAATATCATGAAGGATGACGTGAACAAGAGACTCCCCTTTGAATTGAAAAGGAGCTGCCACCACTTCAACATCCACAATGCCGCCGTCAAAACGAGTGATTTGTTCTTCAATCGGAGGAGTGGATTCATGATGATCAAGAACCCTTTGAATACGTTTTTCAATAACCGGATGGAAATCCGGGTGGAAAAGGTTGGAAGGAGATTTTCCGATAAGGTCCCTGGACGATTTGACGCCGAAAAGCTTCTGGCAGGCGTTATTTGCAAGAATAATTTCATTTTGTTTGTTAACGAAAATAGCATCTGGTGAACTCATGAAAAGGTTCCGATACCTGCTTTCATTTTCCTTCAGGACATTTTCAATTTCCCGCCGCTTAACTTCAGTGGAGTGCAGGGAGTCCGCGCTCCATAAAATGATTCTGGAGAGGATAAGAATACTTGCCAGAACCATAAGAGAAATACCGAATTCAGCATTGTAATAACCTGCTTTTTCCCCCAGCAGCCTCAGCCAGAACAATAATGGAATCAGGATCATTATTATTGGAAGGAGCCGCCTTGCCAAAGTCCCTCCCATTGTATCGCCGGAGATAAGCTTCAGCCAGCGATTTTCAGAGCAGGATAAGAAGACGGCGATACTTAGAATCAAAAAGGAAACAGCTGTGGAAAGAGCCATGGATGTATAATCTGAGAGCCTGTAAAGCGATTGAATCCCGTAAAGGTATCCGAGAATGGAGAGAAAGGAAATTGCGAAGGGAATCAGAAGGATCAAATGAGTGAATCTTTTTCCACGGCGCTCATTAAGGCTCTGCAGAAACAATGCAATGCTGACGGATATAAAGTTGAAAGCTGTTACCGGCGCCATCCTGCCGGGACTTGATGTTTGAAATGCCCCTGCAGGTTCCCGGAACAAAAGGTTATCAATTCCAAAATTCCAGTCTCCTGTATATTGAAACAAGGTTGCCAGGCTGACCAGCATGGTTAAAAAGCTGAACAGCATGCATGCCCTGAGATTCAGGGAATGATTGGATGAATCGCAGTTTAATAACCAGGTGGCGAATCCGAGAAATATAAAACTCAACGCAGTGTTGGCTTTCATTGTCACCCAGTTCGGATGGATGCTTTTTAATAATGATATGTCAAGCCACCACCCGGTCAGAACAGAACAGCCCGTAAGAATAATCACAACACAGAGTGCTGTGGACAGTAAACAGAACTGCGAGCTTATATTCGGGTCGGTGGATTGTACTGTCATAGAATTTCCGATTCATGAAAATAGATGCAGTTCCTGAACAATAATATTATAACGCTGCCAATGTCAAGAAAATGAACACAATTTATGTTTTCCGCAATCCCCGGGCATTAAAAATGCATGCATCATATTAAACCAGTTTGCGCAGACACAAGGGCATTGGACGGGTCACAAATATTGAAGCAGGTTGAAAACCGGTCACTTGGGGATAAAGAGGCATAATTATGTATTGCAATTTTATGTGTCATGTGCGATGACTCTTTAAGAAAAGCTGAGTTTCCAAATACAAGTTGACAATTTCTTCAAGAGAAAGCAAAGGCATTGGGAATAAAGGCCTTTTCAGTGAAATCCCTCATTGCTGAAAACCCTGCTCAGACTAGTCGAAAAGTGCTGTATCAGGCCAAAATTTAATACCATATCCGGAAGCCCGTGAAAATTTAAAACAGGAGAAATTCGGTCGCCACTATGCCAAAGAAAAAATCGATTAAGAACACAGATAATAACAACCGCGATGATTCTGCGGAAAACAGTTTTCCGGTGGTGGGACTTGGTGCATCCGCAGGGGGACTGGAAGCACTGAAGTCTTTTTTTTCCAAGCTTCCCGAAAAAAGCGGCATGGCCTTTATCGTGGTGATGCACCTTAAGCCGGGACAGCCGAGCATGATGCCCGATCTTATTCAAAAAATCACCAAGACGCCGGTGACTGCAGCCGAGGACGGGCAGACGGTTGAACCGGATCACATCTATGTGATCCCCCCGGGCAAGGATATCAATGTGTACAACGGCTGCATTCAGCTCATGGACCAGGTGAAAAAACCAGTCCCTCTTCCCGTGGACCACTTTTTCCGATCTCTTGCCATGGACAGAGGGAACAAGGCTGCAGGGGTGATCCTGTCCGGGACCGGCTCTGACGGGACCCTCGGTATAAAGGAAATCAAAGCCTGTGACGGACTTGTGCTGGCCCAGTCCCGTGAATCGGCCGGTTACGACGGGATGCCCGCCAGTGCAGCCGGTACCGGTGTCGTAGATCTCGTACTGCCGCCGGAGGAGATGCCGAATGTCCTGATTCAGTATTTTTTACACATGGGCAGTAAAAAAGCCATGGAACCAGGGCCCGGAAAAGAAAACAAACAACAGGACTGGCTCAATAAAATATTTGCAGTACTCAGAACCCGGGTGGGGCACGATTTTTCTTATTACAAGACCAGTACCATCCTCAGGCGCATTGAACGGCGAATGGGACTCAATCACATAAGCGGATATGAGACCTATCTACGTTTTATGCGGGAAAACCCCGCGGAGGTTGACGCCCTTTTCCGGGAGTTTCTCATCGGGGTGACGAGTTTTTTCAGGGAGCCGGAATCCTTTGAAAGACTTGCAAAAGATATTCTGCCGGATTTTTTCAATAAGTTTTCAAATGATGAAACATTCCGGGTCTGGATTCCGGGGTGCTCCACAGGAGAGGAAGTGTATTCACTGGCAATGGTTCTGCTGGAATGCCTGGACCGCATTTCAGGTCATATCGGTATTCAGCTGTTTGGTACTGATATTGACAATGATGCCATTGAAAAAGCCAGGCAGGGAGTTTACCCTGCCAGCATCTCCGCCCACGTGAGCGAAGACAGGCTGAAACGGTTTTTCAAGGAAGAGGAAGGTTCTTTCCGCATCAAAAAGGAAATCCGTGACTGTGCCGTATTTTCCACCCAGGATATCATCAAGGATCCGCCGTTTCCCCGAATACACCTTCTGTGCTGCCGCAATCTGCTTATTTATCTGGACGAAAAGGCTCAGAAGAAAGTGCTTCCGGTTTTCCACTATACCCTGAATCCCGGTGGAATCCTCATGCTCGGCTCTTCCGAAACCATTGGAAGTTTCAGTAATCTGTTCAAACCGTTGAACAGCAAATGTAAAATATTCATGAGGCAGGAGGTGCCCCGCGCCTTGAGGCAGATCGTGGATTTCCCCAGCGGCACGCCTTCGGTAAAAGGCCTTCCGGCACATATATCCGAGGTACAGGCCTCGGACCGATACTCTGATATCGGTCAGCTTACCCGAAAAGCAGTCATGGACCAATTCGCTCCCACAGCCGTTCTGGTCGACGGACAAGGTGAACTGCTGCATGTCCATGGCCGTACCGGCAAATACCTGGAAACTCCAAGCGGCCCTCCCACAAACAATATCCTGGACCTTTGCCGGGAAGGGCTGCGCATTCACCTTTCCTCCGCCCTGCGGGAGGCAAAAAGCTCAGGCACAAGGCAGACCCGGCAGCGCTTGACCGTGAAAACCAACGGGGATGTTGAGACGATTGATCTGCACGTGTGCCCCCAAAGCAACTCCACAGGGCTTGCCGGCCGGTTCCTGGTGGCGTTTGAAAAGGTGGCCGATAACGCCGGAACGCGGGAAACCGAAGCGCAGCAAGGGGAAGAATCTCACGCTGATTCAGCAAGAGTTGACGAACTGGAAAAGGAGCTCCGGATTACCCGGGAAAGCCACCAGGCCACAATTGAAGAGCTCGAATCCTCCAATGAAGAACTCAAGTCCACCAACGAAGAAGTCCAGTCGGCAAATGAGGAACTCCAGTCCACCAATGAAGAACTGGAATCTTCCAAGGAAGAGCTCCAGTCCCTGAATGAAGAACTGCAAACGGTGAATTCCGAACTTCAGAGTAAGGTGGCAGAGCTTTCCAGCGCCCATGACGATATGCAGAATCTTCTGGAAAACACCGAGATCGCCACCATTTTTGTGGATAAAAATATGTGTGTCCGGCGGTTTACCCCCCAGGCCACTCAAATCGTCAATCTCATTACCTCGGATATAGGCCGCCCCCTCAGGCATGTGGTCAGCAACCTGGAGTACGAACACATGATCGGGGACCTGGAAGAGGTCCATAAAAAATTGATTCCCAAAGAAACGGAAGTCCGGACCGACCTGGGAAAATGGTACAATATGCGCATTATGCCGTACCGAACCACGGATAACCGGATCGACGGACTTGTGATAACCTTTTCCGGGATTCACGAGCAGATCCTCCAGCAACAGCGGCTTCAGCAAGCGAAAAACGAGGCTGAAACCACAAGAGAGCTTTTGAAACTCGTATTTAACATGAACCCGGACCCCATGGCAGTACTGGACCATGACGGCAACATAGTGATCGCCAATACCGGTTTTTTCCGTCTGATCGGCTTTGCCTCTGAAGATGCGGAACAAGATAAACCCATAACATTTCCCACGGATATTTTCACAAATGCGGAACTGGAAAAGAGACTTAAAAATGCATATGAAAACGGAATCGATTTTACCACCGACCCGACAGAGCTGAAAACGGGACTGGACGGGACACAAATCGCCATTCACGGCCGATGCATTGAAAACAGTACGGATTCTCCTTACCGGATTCTTCTGCGTTTTATGGAAAGTCAGTCGGAGGAAGGACCAACATGAACGACGATCCATCCTTTTCAAAAAAATTTGAAGAGCTCCGCTACCGGGCTGAACAGCTGATCGAGGATCAGGCGGGCAATACACCGGAACCTTCAGCAGACCCGCTTGAACTGATCCATGAACTGAAACTGCACCAGGCAGAGCTTGAGATTCAGAATGAAGAGCTGCAGCAGGCGCAGCAGGCGCTTTCCCAGATAAAACAGGAGTATGAAGACCTGTATGAGTTCGCCCCGTTCGGTTACCTGAAGCTGGATGCCAAAGGAATTATCAGGCTGGCGAACCTGACTGCGGTGACTCTTCTGGGAACAAACCGCCGTTTTCTTCTGGGGATGGGGTTCAGCCTGTTTGTTCGAAAGGGATGGGAACATCTCTATTCATCTGCAAGGGATAACGCGATAGAAACCGGCGAAAAGCAGAGTACCGAACTGCTTATCGGGAAAGACGATGAATCTGCTCTGTGGGTCAGGGCGGACATTGAAGCGGATCCGGATGAAACCGGTGCCCTGGTATCCTGGCGGATTGTCCTGGTGGATATTACCGCTCAACGGCGGGCCGAAGAAGATAAAAAACAGATGGAAGATAAATTCAGGCAGGTGGAGAAAGCCAGGAGCCTTTCGCGCATGGCAGGGGCTGTTGCCCATCATTTCAATAACATGCTGGCCGTCATTATCGGCAACCTCGACCTGGCCAGGGTGAAACTGCCGCCGGATTCCGATATCGTTGAGGACCTTTCCAAAGCTGAAGCGTCCGCAAATCGTGCTGTGGAAATGAGCCATCTGATGTTGACCTACCTGGGCCAGGAACAAAAAAATCCTCATCCAATGGATTTTGCAACCGCCTGCCGTGAGTATATACATAATTGGCGTGGCCATATTCCTGATAAAGTGAGGCTTTATACACATCTTCCGGATTCCGGTCCGGTTGTTACAGCCGATCAAAAACAGATTGAGAAGGTCTTCAGGGCACTGGTCACCAATTCCGAGGAAGCCATGGAAGACCGGGATGACGGCACGATAAATATATCCATGGATACCATGAACGCGGCAGAGATCAATTACCGTAACTGTTTTCCGAAAGATTGGAAGCCGTCAGCTGATGAATATGCCGTTTTAATAATCAGCGATACAGGCAAGGGAATAGACGAGAACGCAGTGGAGCTCATTTTTGATCCGTTTTATACGGACAAATTCACCGGCCGGGGGATCGGTCTGGCTGTTGTGCTGGGAATCGTTAAGGCCCATGACGGATGCATCAGTGTGGAGAGTATGCCTGGCAGTGGCAGTACTTTCAGAATATTTCTGCCCTTGACGCCTGACGTTTCACCCGTTGAAAAACCCTCAAAAGAAAATCGCGTGTATACGGAAGGCAAGGGGAGAAAGGTTCTGGTGGCGGATGATCATCCCATGGTGCGGGAGACTGTCGAAGCGATTCTTATAAACCAGGGATTTGAGGTCCTCGTTGCAAAAGACGGAGCCGAGGCACTTGAAATATTCAGGGAAAAATATATTGAAATCGAGTTGATAATTTCCGATTTAACCATGCCGAGGATGAACGGATGGGAAACCCTTCAGGCAGCCCGGAAGGTTCGGCCGGATATTCCATTCATCCTTACAAGCGGGCATGAGGAAGCCATGGTTATGGATACGGTGCATAATGAAAACCCTGACGCTTTTCTTCAAAAACCTTTTGATATAAATGCTCTCAAAGAAGCTCTGATACAGGCGCTTGTATAGGTGGAATCA
>JAWLES010000015.1:0-25228 GCA_041685935.1 Desulfobacteraceae bacterium
GCACTTTTGTTTCATCACTTTCACTGCGGCCTGTCTCTGCCTTTCGGACAAAACCTTTGAGGCAAGCAGCTTTTCAATGGCATAAATCCGGTATTTGTCAAGGGAATGGCTTCGGGAGAGCTGGTCATCATGGCCTCCGGTTTTAACGGTGCCAACTTCACTGAGCAGGTGAACCGGAGTGTCCACACTGATTCTAAGCCACAGGTCATAATCCTCGCATGCAGGAAGGTTTTCGTCGAACATGCCCTTTCCTGCGAAGACGGAGCGTTTCATCATAACTGCGGACGGGCTGACAAGGCACATATGAAGGGAGTCTTCAAATATCATCCCGGACGGCTTTTTGTGTTTTCTCCCCGGATTCACCCGCTTGCCGTTGCGGATCCATATTTCTTCTGTCTGGCATATGAGCGCGTCCCGATGTTCGGCAAAAAAGGCCGCCTGGGAGGAGATTTTACGGGTTTTCCAGAGGTCGTCCGAATCCAGAAACGCCACAAATTCACCTGAAGATGCCCTGATGCCGGTATTCCGTGCAGCGCTTACGCCCCTGTTCTCCTGTTTGATGAGACTGATCCTGCCGGCATAGGGAGAAAGCTTTTCCCCGGTATCATCCAGGGAGCCGTCGTCCACCACAATGGTTTCGATGTTCGGATAATCCTGGGTCAATACGGAGTCTATGGCCCGGCATACGGTCCATCCCCTGTTGAATGTCGGGATTACTGCACTGACCAGCGGTTTTGACGTGGAGCGGTCCATGGCGGGGTCGGCTCTCTGTGTTTATTCCCACATCAGGTACATGCCCAGGGCCTTGTCAAAGGGGGGAGGATTGTAAAAAACCGCATGTGCCTGATTGCCGTTAACCGAGACAACCCTTACCCGCCGCTTGATTACCGAGCGCTTGGCATTGTCCAGGGTGAATGTGATATCCAGGATCTCTTCCGGGATGAGCCGAATTCGTCCGAATGTTTTAAATTCAACTCCCTGCATGGAGATTTCCCTTATCAGCAGATCCCCTTTGCCCCTGCCGTTCAGCCGGAGATATTCACCTGAAAGGGAGGTCGTTTTAACAAAGGATTTTTTGCCCCGGCTTTCATGGTCAGCCATGCTTTTTTCTTCGTTAAAAACCGGCTGCAGGTTTTTTTCCATGTTTTCCACGCCGCTGTTCCCGCTTTCCCCGGATTCATGAACAAGACCGGTTTTCGCGGTTTTCAAGAGGCCCTGAATATTTCCGTCTTCTATTGCGTGGATCTTCATGCTGATCTTCAGCCCCGGGATACCGTCACCGGGCTGAATTGCTCCGAGGCGTTCGGAGAGCAGGCCGGCGGCTGTTTCAGCCCTGTCTTTGCCGGTGTGGGGCATGATTACAATAAATTCGTCTTCACGGTACCGGAAAATCGAGTCAGCTTTTCGGGCTGATTCTTTGAGAGCGGAGGCCAGGAGTTTTGCAGCCCTGTCACCTGCGGGCCTGCCTCCGGAGTCCATGATATTCCGTAAATTTTCCAGAAAAACGAAAATTACAGCCGCTTTTGTTCCGTGCCGCTTGTTCAGATGGTCTGTTTTGCGAAGCATCTGCTCGAAGCCGGATCTGTTTTTGACACCTGTTACAGGATCTGTCACTGCGATGCGTTTAAGCGCCTGGTTGTAGTAGGAGCGCTCGATGGCTATGGCGGCATACTCGGCAATGGCTGTAAGCATCTGCAAATCGAGTTGCGTAAAGCTCTGTCCGCTGATTTTGTTGATCAGCTCGATAACGCCGAATATCCGGTTGTCGGTTTTCAGCGGGACCCCTATAATAGAGCGGGTGGTAAAACCGGTGGCTGAATCCATCCGCTTGCTGAAATCCGATTCCGATTCCACGTCCTCTATGATAACGGCTTCCCCTGTGGATGCTATCCGGCCTGCGATTCCCTCTCCTCTGGCCAGTTTTTTGCCCTCCAGCTCCTCTTTTTTGCTGCCTACGACGATTGTGAAGGTCATGTCTCCGGTTTTAGGGTCTTTAAGAAGAAGTGACCAGTTCTGGGGCTGGAAAATCCGGCCCACCTGGTACATGAGGGTGTCAAGGGTCTCCTTTATGGTCCTTGCCTTGGACAGAGGCTTGCCCAGTTCTATCAAAAAGGAGGTGTTGGTCTCTGTTATGATGTTTTCGTCTTTTCCCATCCCCGGGATTATCCTACTGACTGATCCCGGTGTCAAGGAGATATTGAAACAGACCGCCCGCCGGGAATGGAAATATTCGTTTTCCTTGACATCTGAGGCTGAATCAAATAAGACAGGCTTATGTTGAGCATGGATATTTATTATCTGTAAATTGAGGATTTTATGGGGAAGACGAAACTAAAAAAACATACAATTAATACGGACTGGTGCAAAGGGTGCGGGATTTGCGTACATTTCTGCCCGAAACAGGTGCTTGAGCTTGACCATGCTGAAAAAGCGGTTGCTCAAAGACCGGAAGACTGCATTGCATGCAGGCTTTGCGAACTTCGATGCCCTGATTTGGCAATTGAAATTGTAACCGCACAGGAAGGGGAAGATGAACAGCAATAATATAAAATTCGTACAAGGAAACGAGGCTTGCTATGAAGGGGCGATGTATGCAGGGGTCGATTTTTTTGCAGGTTATCCCATCACCCCTTCTTCGGAAATAGCCGAACTCCTCTCAAGGGCGCTTCCCAGGAAGGGAGGCAAATTTATTCAGATGGAGGATGAAATCGCCTCCATGGCTGCGATCATCGGGGCATCCCTGACAGGGAGAAAAGCCATGACCGCCACCAGCGGACCGGGGTTCTCACTGAAGCAGGAGGCCCTGGGATACGCGATAATGGCTGAAATTCCCTGTGTCATCGTAAATGTTCAGCGGGGCGGACCTTCCACGGGCAATCCGACCCATGTGAGCCAGGGGGATGTGAACCAGGCAAGATGGGGAACCCACGGGGATCATTCCATTATTGCGCTGACCGCCTCGAACCATCAGGATGTATTCAACATGACAGTGGAGGCGTTCAACCTGGCGGAGACATACAGAACACCCGTGGTTCTTCTGTTCGACGAGGTTGTCGGCCATATGCGCGAAAAGATCGTTGTGCCTGAACAAGGCGAGCTGCCGGTGGTTAAGCGGCTGAGAACATCAGTTAAAAAAGGGGTTGACTATCATCCCTATCTGCCGAGGGAGGACGGACGCCTGCCCATGTCCGACTTCGGGGCGGAGCACAGGTACAATGTAACCGGCCTTTTTCACGACATGTGGGGGTTCCCGTCAAATGATCCGGGCGTGGTAAGCGAACTTCTGCACCATATCGTGGACAAGATCGAGAACAATGTGGACCAGATCAGGCGGTACAAGGAATACTGGATGGATGATGCCGAGTACGTGATGATATCCTACGGCTCTTCCGCCAGGTCCGCCATCCACCTGGCCAGGAACAGAAGGGCCAGGGGGGTCAGGATCGGCGTTCTTGAACTTCAGAGCCTCTGGCCGTTTCCGGCGAATCTGGTCCGGGAAAAATGCGCGGGTGCAAAGGCCGTGATCGTGGTGGAAATGAACATGGGGCAGGTGCTGGAACAGGTGAAAAATGCAGTGGATGACAGTCAGAATGTTTTCCTTGCAAACCGGATCGACGGGGAACTTATTACACCCACGGATATCAAGACCCTCCTGAGGGTTATTCAGGGGAGGGGAGTGTAAAATGGCTGAAAAGGCATATGATATTAAAGACTACATACGGCAGAGATTTTTTCCTCACATGTGGTGCCCGGGCTGCGGCCACGGGATCGTCCTCGGCTCTTTGCTCAGGAGTGTCCACCAGTTGGGGCTGGAAAAAAAGGACATCGTGATGACCTCGGGTATCGGCTGCTCCTCGCGGATATCAGGGTATGTGGATTTCCATTCCCTTCATACCATCCACGGCAGGGCGTTGGCATTTGCCACCGGGGTCAAGCTGAGCCTGCCCCATCTGAACCTGATCGTGCCCATGGGAGACGGAGACGCCCTGGCCATAGGAGGCAATCACTTCATCCATGCAGCCAGGCGGAATATCGATATAACCGCAATTGTGATGAACAACCGGATATACGGCATGACCGGCGGACAGTATTCTCCGCTGTCCGGGTCCGGGACCATGGCGACCACGGCTCCGTATAGGACCATTGACAATGATTTTAATATAGTGGATCTTGCAATGGCGTCCGGGGCTTCGTTTGTGGCAAGATCAACAGTTTATCACGCCACCGAGTGCATAGACCTTATCAAGCGGGCCATCAGCCACAAGGGCTTTTCCGTGGTGGAAATTATGTCCCAGTGCCCCACCCATTTCGGGCGGCGCAACAAACAGGGGAGTGCAGCGGATATGATGGAAATTTATAAGTCCGGGACGGTAAAAAAAGGGTCCAAGAAGCTGGAAAAAGATCCTTCCCTGATTGAAAGGGGAATTTTTGCGGACAATGAACAGGCCCCGGAGTATTGCCAGGAGTATGAAAAGATTGTGCAAAAGGCAATGAAAGGCAGGGGATAATGGAAAGATCAAGACTGGTATTTTCAGGATCAGGCGGCCAAGGTGTTATCACTGCGGCCATCATACTTGCCGAGGCAGCTGTTATTCATGAAAACATGAATGCGACACAGTCGCAGAGTTACGGTGCTGCAGCCAGGGGCGGGGCAACCCGCAGCGACATTATTATTTCAAGCTCTGAAATTAATTTTCCCATGGTCAACCAGCCCAATATACTTGTAACTCTTACCCAGGAGGCCTACAACCGGTATTCCTCGATCATCAGGCCGGGAGGAATACTGCTTGTGGATTCCAGGTTCGTGGAGCATGAGAAAAAAGTGGATGCCAAGCATATTTCCCTTCCCATGTACGAAAACGTGATGGAGAAGATCGGCAGGCCGATTGTGTTCAATATCTGTATGCTCGGCTCGCTTATCGGGGTCACCGAACTTTTAAAGCCGGAATCGATCATGGCGGTTCTGAAAACAAAGGTGCCGCCGGATTACCTGGAGATGAACCAGAAAGCCCTGGACATTGGGCTTGAGCTGGGGAAATCTTATTAATAAATAAGAAAAAAGGGGAACCTGTTCAGCCCGCCTCCCTGCAGGGCGTTTAAACCCGGCAGGGAGGCGGCTTTTTTCCGGTTATTCCTGTTCAGGAACAGGACCGGCGGAAGGAAATATTTCCTCCACCGACATCCCTTTAATTTTTTTCAGACAGTCTTTGACCGCTTCGTCTTCACTCTTCCCAATGCCCTGGTGTTCAGGCCTTGCCACAATGTTGACCAGATTGGGCACCGCAACGAAGTCTGCGGCAAGTCCGCCCTGTACAGCCTTGTGGACATCAATGTACACCATCCGTCCTTCCCTGATCAGGTTGTATTTGGAAACTTTGGTGAAAATGTCGTTTTCATGAAGATCCAGCATTACTTTTTGCTCCTTTTATTCTTCAGTCCACTGACTCAGAAAGTTTTCAATACCTGTATATACTCTTTGGGCTCCTTTGCCAAGAAGAATTCCGTGTCTGTCAAAATCAAAAAGGAAATACTCCTTTTGTTCCGAGCCGAGCTTTTTGAACAGTTTATACGTGCCGTCCGGGTTCACCACAGGGTCTTTGCGTGACTGGAGTACGAGTGCGGGGATATCTATCTCTGCAAGCTTTCCGTCCAGCTCGGCCATCAGTTTTTCAAGCTGGAGAATACCGGCCACCGGGTTTTTTTTGTAATTGATATCCGGGTTTTCCGGATTGTTGTCCACAAACTCCTTTGTGACACCTGAAAGGCGGGCTTTTTTCATCATGGTGTTGAACAGGTTCACCGCAGGGACGAAGTTCGCTCCCAGATCTTTGAGCCGGAATGGGGGAGCTGCTGCAAAAACCGCGGTGATGTCGGAAACCCGGGTGCAAAGATCGAGAGCCAGGCCCGCACCTGTGGAAAAGCCGCCTGCAAGGACGGTTCCGCAGAGATGCCTGAGAATGATGTGCCCCTGTTCCACCGATTCAATCCAGTCATTGTACCTGGTGTTCATCAGGTCTGCAGGGGACGTTCCGTGTCCCTTGAGTCTCGGCACATAAACCGTATATGACCGGGCGTGCAGGTACTGCGCAAGCTTTTTCATTTCAGCCGGGGCAGCCATGTAGCCGTGTACCAGAAGAATGCCCGCTTTGGGTTTTTCCGCCTTGAAAAGCAGGGGTTTGCCTATGGCTTTCGGCGAAGATTCCCCCTGAATGTAGTTGTTTTTATAGTCCAGGGCGAATTCCGTTCCGGCCTTTTCCACAAGAAATTTTTGTACATCATCCAGGATTTTTTCCGAGGGTTTCAAAGCGGTATTGCGGATAAGCGATTCAAGGCCTTTAAGCGGTTCCACTTCATTTGCCATAACGGAAACCGGATTTTCCATTCTAACGGTGTGGAAATCATGACTTGAGGTGAATTTTCCCGTGTTTTTGAATATCCGGTTGTCTGAAATCGAGATTATCCCTGTGTCAACAGCGGTCTGGAGGAAGTCTTCAACCCTTTTGAAACGGTCGTCCGAAAGAATATGGATCTGATTTTCAGTCAGGCTGTGATGAAGGTGTATCCCGGTTTCACCGGCGAGTTCCGCCAGAACCAGGAAAAGCCTGCATTTCAGCAGATACCTGTCTTCTCCCTGGAAACCCGGCGGCATATGTTTGAGAAGACAGGCCAGGATATGGTCGTAGTTGATGGTTACCATGGAGTAGACCGATGTGAGATACCGTTTCATGATATCCGCGGACAGGGTTTTCATGACCGGCCTGGAGCACAGGTTCCTGTCAAAGTCGATTTTCCGTCCGGATGTGAGATCGCTTTCAATCACCGGGTGGAAAAAGTATTCCAGGATATCAATGGGTCTGCCGAACCGGATATCCACATCCACACCTGAAAAGAGCATGGCCCCCTCGGTCATTAATTCGTCAATTACCTGCTGGGAGGGCATTTCCATGATGTTGAGAGCAATTTTGCTTATGATATTTTCTCTGGGCTGGATGGGGTAGTATGTAATGTTGACCGGCACGATCCAGGTGGTTTGATTGAGCACCGCTTCAGGGTCAGTGATGTCGAAATGATCCACAAGCCGCTTAAATTCAGAAGGGTTGCCTGCCATCGTCCTGCGCATCCGCTCCCGGTAAAATTCGCACCGGAGTGCAATGGTGGCCGCACCGGTGTGGGGCCTTATGATTTCATTGTTCCTGGAAATTTCAAAATGGTCGTGGTTGATAAGCTTCTTGTTCTTGACCATCATTCCTTCCGGAAATACGATCCAGGCGGCTTCTCCCTTGATAAGGCTTTTGGTGATCAGGTAATAACGGTCAGGGTCCCTGGTGGATACTGCTCCCAGGCTCGACAACACTTTTTTCAGAAGTTCGTTTTTGAAAAGTTCCGCCGCTGCAATGGACCAGATGGGCTTTTTGATCAGTGAATGGATGTAATAGGGCAGAAAGACGGTTTCAATTCTTGTGAAATGATTGGCGGTGAACAGAACGGAACCCTCCGGGATATTCTCCTGCCCGTGGATTCTGACCCTGGCACGGGAAAACGGGGCAAAGGTCCTCAGGGCATATCCTGACAAATAGAATGCGAATCTGTTCATACGCCTGTTTCAGGTCTGTAGTTCACAAAAGGTCCTGTGTTGTTCTTCCGTTTTTATCAGGTATCATCTTATATGTGCATGCCGAAAGGGTCAACTGCAATTTTTTATTGTTGACTTCGTCACCGGGATTTACTACAGAGTCCGGAACAATTGTAACCGTAAAACCGGATATCAGGAATGGGAAAGAGGGATAACAAGACCGGCCTTGTGGCCGACTGGAAATCATTGGAAAAGGTGTTTATACGCCCTGAGAATGATTCCGGCAAGCAGACTCTGATCAAGTATATGGAGCAGATTCTCTTCGGTCTGCACGATTTTCTCAACACACATGTGGGGGTTACCGAAGAGATAAGCCTAAAGGAGCTCACAGATGATTTCAGGGAGACCCGGATAAATCAGGACCCGGAGAAAAAGCTGGCCCAGGTGATCACGGACATTATAGACGAGATCGCGCCCAAGGCTGTGAACGTGGCGTCTCCGTATTTTGTGGGGCATATGACCTCGGCCGTTCCCTTTTTCATGGTTCATTTGAAAACCATTACAGCTGCGTTGAACCAGAACGTGATAAAGCTTGAGACGTCCAAGGTCCTGTCTGTTATAGAAAAGCAGGTGCTGGCAAAAGTACACCGTCTGATTTACGGGAAAGATAAAGGGTTTTATGAAGAGCATGTTCAGCACGTGGAATCCTCGCTCGGCGCATTCACGGCAGGCGGGACAACCGCCAATCTCACCGCGCTGCGGGTGGCGAGAAACACCCTTTTCAAGCCGCGGAACGGATTTGACGGGGTGGAAAAACACGGGATGGCTGCGGCTCTGAAAGAGTACGGCGCAGACAGGGTGGTTGTTCTTGTGTCAAGGAGGGCGCATTTCTCCATTGAAAAGGCCTGGGGAATACTCGGGGCCGGAAGCAGTAACGTGATCCCTGTGGATGTTGATGAGCAGCACCGGGTGAATATAAAAAAGCTCAATTCCATGATAAAGGAGATTCAAAAGGACGGAAAAACAATCATTGCTGCTGTGGTAGGGATTGCCGGGACAACCGAGACCGGATCAGTGGACCCCCTGAAAGAGATGGGGGAGATATGCCGGAAACACTCGATTCATTTCCATGTGGATGCAGCATGGGGAGGGCCGGTTCTGCTCTCGGACCGGTATGCACATCTGCTTGACGGGATAGCAGAGGCTGATTCAGTAACCATTGACTGCCATAAGCAGTTCTATATGCCAATGACAAGCGGCATGGTTTTTTTCCGGGATCCGTGGGCCATGGATACGGTGGCCTACTATTCCAACTACGTGAACCGGCGGGGCAGTGTTGATATCGGCATCAAGACCCTTGAAGGCTCCAGGGAGGCCAACTCCCTGATACTTGACAGTGCGCTCAAGATCATGGGTGCAAGGGGGTATGCGCTGATGATCGATCACGGGATCGATACCGCGCAAAAATTCGCCTCTGAAATTGAAAAAAGGCAGCTTTTTGAGCTTGCGGTTCCTCCGAGGCTGAATATCGTCACCTACAGGATAGTGCCGGAGCGGCTTCAAAAGGAGCTTGAAAATTCAGACCCCGGTCACAGGAAGAGGATCAACGAGATTGTCAGCGGGATCAATAAGAATGTCCAGAGAAAACAGAGGGAGCGCGGTAAAAGTTTCGTGTCACGAACCAGACTCAGGATCCATCAGCAGGACCGGCAGGCTTCGGTTGTACTGAGAACGGTGGTGATGAACCCCATGACAGATATTCATATTCTCAAAGAGATCCTTGACGAGCAGGAGGGGATATTCAAAGAGCTCTGCTGCGATTGAAACCTGAGCTGAATCCGCGGCCGGGATATTGCGTGAGTAACTGAGAGGCAAGCTGCCTGATTGACATTGCAGCAAGTTTGTATTATGACCGGAAAGGAAGAAGGAAAACTTATTCAGCACGTCTGACTTTCTTTTAACACAATAAAACTGGAATGGAATAATGAGCAAAAATATAGTGGAAAAGGTGGATGACAGGGTGAAGATCAACACTGTTCTTGTCAGTGTTTCTGATAAATCCGGCCTTGAAACCCTGATTCCGGGTCTTATCAAGGCAAACCCCGAGCTTATGATCATGTCCACCGGCGGGACATATAAACGTATAAGCGAAATTCTCGGGGATACTGCAGGGACCAGCCTGTATGAAGTGTCTGAATATACGGGCCAGCCTGAAACCCAGGGCGGGCTTGTTAAAACACTGGACTTCAAGATTTACCTCGGGCTTCTGACCGAGACTTATAATCAGGATCATCAGGATGATATGAAGCGGACTTTCTCCAGGCCCGTTGACATGGTGGTGGCAAATCTTTATCCGTTTGAAAAGACCGTTGCAGGCAAGGATGTAACTGTTGAGAAGGCAAGGGGGAATATCGACATCGGAGGCCCCGCCATGATCCGTGCAGCCGCGAAAAATTTTCTCAGGGTGGCGCCGGTTGTGGACCCGGATTCCTATCCCGGTATTCTGGAAAAGATTCATGCACGTGAAGGGTGTCTTGCACTGGAAGACCGGTTTGAGATGGCGCAAAAGGCGTTTGAGCATACCGCAGCCTATGACAGGACCATCAGCGAGTGGTTCGGAAAACGTACATACCAGGATGCCGCGTCCTGCTACAAAACGGAGGGATAATCATGGCAGATGACCTGAAAAAAATGTACAAAACAGTTATGGATGACCATTTCACGCCGAATATGGAAATATCCTTTGTGGACGGGGACAGGCGCCAGACCCTGTACTACGAAAAAGTGGCCTGGACCATTGACGGGGTTAAAAAGGGACTTAGGTACGGGGAAAATCCGGGCCAGGAGGCCGCCCTTTACAGGTGTGTTAACGGCAACCTCATGCTCGGGGATGCAAAGACCATTCAGCCGGGCAAGTATCTGGTATCTGATCTTGAACTTCTTCAGTCGGGAAAACATCCCGGCAAGACCAACCTCACTGACGCGGACAACGCACTCAACATTTTACGGTATTTTTCGGATCGGCCGACTGCAGTCATAGTCAAGCACAACAATCCCTGCGGAGTAGCCAGGGCTGATACCCTTCAAGAGGCTTACCTGAAAGCATACATGGCTGACAGGGTGGCTGCGTTCGGCGGGTGCATTGCACTGAACCGGCAGGTGGACAAGGAGACGGCCGAGGCGATTTCCTCCCAGTATGCAGAGGTGGTGGCTGCCCCGGAGTTTGCGGAAGGAACCCTTGAGATTCTCGGCAGGCGCAGGAACCTCAGGGTGATCCGGATCGGGAACATGGCAAACCTTGAATCGTTCATCAACGAGCGTGTGCCGGAATTCAAGGCCCTGATCGACGGGTCCATAGTGACCCAGTGGTCGTATGTCCCTCAAACCCTTTCAAAGGATGACTTCAAGATCGCACGGTCCGAGTACAAGGGTACCACCTACCGGGTTGACCGGGAACCGACCCCGGCGGAATATGAAGACCTTGTTTTCGGGTGGCTCGTTGAAGCGGGGATTACATCCAACTCTGTGATTTATGTCAAGGATGGTGTCACCGTGGGCATCGGAACCGGTGAACAGGACAGGGTCGGCGTGGCTGAAATAGCTGTGGACAAAGCCTACAGAAAGCTAATGGACAGGTACGCGTTCGAAAGATACCAGACCCCTTACAACCTGTTGGAGGACCGGGACGGAGCCGAACGGATCCGGGCTGATGTCAAGAGGGAAAAGGGCGGCCTGATCGGGTCGGCCATGGTAAGTGACGCATTCTTTCCTTTCAGGGACGGAATTGATGTGGGGCTTTCCCAGGGGGTCACCGCAGTGGTCCAGCCGGGAGGGTCGTTGAATGATTACCAGAGCATTCAGGCGTGTAACGAATACGGCGCAACCATGGTGTACACCGGGCAGAGGAGCTTTAAACACTGACAGCTGTTATATAAAAAGAGAGAGCTGGTCTTTCCTGGCGCTGGCGTGCTGAACCGTCACATGGGCAAGGTCACCGGGCTTGAAGTTCATCCCGCCCGAAGGTACTTTCCATTCGAGCATGATATCCTTGAGCAGCACCACAAAGAAATCCTTGTGAACTTCCAGCACCAGGGACTCAAACACCTTGCCCTTCATTTGTTCAAGGTATTTCAGAAGCCAGTATTTTCTTCTTGCCGCCTGGGCCCTTGCCGCATTGGCGACCGGCACGGAAAGCATCTGGAGGGTGTTGTCGATCTCATCTCTGCCGCAAGGGGGTTCATACCCCAGGATTCCGCGAATCTGGCGCTGGGTCAGGAGGTCATGGTACTTTCGGATCGGGGATGTTGCTGTGACATAGGCGTTAAGGCCCAGTCCGGCATGATACTCGGGATCGGGTCCTATCACGGCCCTGGAGAGTTTTTTCCGCTGCATGCAGTTTAGAAACAGGGATTCCTCTACTCCCTTGAAAAGCCGTTCATTGGGCTGGGACTGGGAGCGGAACACCGCAGGCACTCTGTTAGCGGCAAGGAATTCCGCCATCAGGGAGTTCGCCAGTATCATGAATTCGGAGATCAGCATCCGGGCCGGGTTCTCCCTGTCGATCCTGGAGATGTTGATTTCTCCGTCCGGGTCGATCCAGATGTTCACCTCAGGGAGCGTGATCTGGACTGCTCCAGCTTTCATCCGTTTGTCCCGCAGCGTGGTGGCCATTTTGTACAACGTGGTGATGGGCTCGTCCCTGCCGTTCAAGAGATTGGCATCCGTATAGCTCATCTGCTGCTTGACATTGATGACTGAGGGGATGATATCGTAATCCGTGATCTCAAAGAACGGATTCATGGTTATCCTGGTGGTGACGGCGGGCCGGGGTTCGCCCTGCCGGAGGCTGCACCGGTCTTCTGAAAGGCCGGGCGGAATCATGGGGATTTTATTGTCCGGCATGTAAATGGAACTGCCGCGTTTCAGTGCTTCCAGGTCTATTTTATCCCCTTTTTTAACGTAAAATCCCATGTCGATGATATGGATACAGAGGCGATAACCGGTGTCGGTCTTTTCAAGACTGATGGCATCATCATAGTCCAGGGTTGACTGGCCGTCGATGGTGATAACGTTCAGATCAGTGAGGTCCTCCCGCAAAGGATCCTCCTCGAACATTTCAGACTTGCCTGAAATAGAGGCTGCTGCATCAAGGACCCCTTTGCCGAACTCGGTTTCGATATCAAGGCGCAAAAGGTCGATGTTCTCATCCGCATCCCATATTCCCGCTTTGACAAGGATGTTGAAAACCTGG
Organism: Desulfobacteraceae bacterium; assembly: GCA_041685935.1. Classification (GTDB taxonomy): domain Bacteria; phylum Desulfobacterota; class Desulfobacteria; order Desulfobacterales; family Desulfobacteraceae; genus JAIPEK01. Next base: position 12,825 of record JAWLES010000015.1, read on the forward strand.
TCAGGGGTGCTGAAGTTCGCCTTTTTAAGAATAGCCTTGGCTATGGAAGCGTTGGGGCTGTTTTTTTCATGGATGTAATACTGTTTCAGGATACGGATGATTTCGGAGTCCTGGAAGGATTCGGCATATGAAGGGTTGTCCATTACAGACTTGATCCACAGGGCGCCTTTTTCTATGAGCCGTTCCCTGCGCTTTTCCTCCATTTCCTGTTTTTTTTTCTGTTCCTGCTGTTCAGGGCTGTAGGGCCGGAATCCTGTTTTTCCGAATTTGAAGTAGAGTCTGTCCTTGAAAAATGCGCGTAAAACTGCGGCTTCATTGTCTGAAGAGACCGGCGGGTCGAAACAGAAGTGGGTCATTGTAGTAATATCTATTTCTTCATCCTCTTCGTGAAGCACCTCCCACAATTCAGCTATATCGATTTTTTCGGAAAGACTTTGCCGGTTCCGGTTGATTTTTTTGAGCTGCTTGACCAGAAAGTCCTTGTTGGTCGTGCAGTCAAGTTTTTCCTGTGAAACATGGGAGAGGCGTTTTTCGGAAAAATTGATCTCCCTGTTGTTTTCGGTCAACAGCCGCAACTTGCCGTTTTTGACTTGTAAGATGACCGCGGTTATGATTTTCTGCTGATCTATATATTCTACAATACTCCCTGTTTCCATACCGCAGCATACTAACAGGAAGGGGGGGCAAAGTCAATCAGCTAAAATTCCCGGCTTGAAAATTGCTATAAATTGCAATAGATTATTCTTTATGGGTAAAAAAGGCTTTCGGAAAAACAAAAAAGGTATATATGTCTTTGATAAAGGCAGGAGCGTGGAAGAAATGTTCCTGGAAACCGGGAAAACCGTTGACAGTGAGCCGCAGAAAAAGCCCGGCAAAGATGAAGATGCCGGTGAACAGCCTGCCCGGGAGGATTTTGAGGAACTTCTGGATCTTTATTTGAAAGGCAAAAGTGCGGATAGGATTCTTCAGGAGAAAAGCGACCGCACAGACCCTGCTAAAGTACCGCTTAAAAGGCGGCTGAAGCGGCACCCGCCTCCTGAGTCAGTGCTCGATCTGCACGGCTTCAGGGGTGATTCAGCCAGACTCCGTGCTGACGCCTACATAAAAAGCGCCCGTCAAAAGGGGCTTTTCACAATACGGATCATTGTGGGCAAAGGTCTGCACTCAGAGTTCGGCGCAGTTTTGCCGGATATTGTGGAAGATGTGGCAGACCGTCTTAAAAAGGAAAAAGTGGTACTTTCCTACATGTGGGAAAAAAAGAAAAAATCAAGGAGCGGGTCCATCATAGTGTATCTCAATCAGTTCAACGATTGAGCTGATATTTTCTCACCGCCCGGTTATGCTCTTTTATGGTTTTTGAAAATTTGTGGGTGGAATCCTTTTTGGATACGAAAAACAGATAGTCAGTATCCTCGGGATAAAGGGCCGCCTTGAGGGCCATTTCGCCGGGGCTGGCAATGGGTCCCGGCGGAAGTCCTTTGATCATATAGGTGTTGTATGGTGTCTTGGTTCTGAGATTTTTTCTGGTGAGATTGCCGTCAAAATCCTCGATTCCGTAAATGACGGTGGGGTCGCTTTCAATCCGCATCCCTTTTTCAAGGCGGTTGTGGAACACCGATGAAATAACCGGCCGCTCACTTGCCTGGCCGGTTTCCTTTTCAATGATGGAGGCAAGGGTCACGATTTCATGAACGGTCAGCCCCATTTCACGGGTACGTTTTTTCCATTTGTCAGTATATACGTGCTGAAACCGCCGGACCATTTTCCGGATAACATCTTCCGCAGAGGTTTGTTTGGAAAAGAAGTAGGTGTCAGGAAACAGGTACCCTTCAAGCGTGTTTGCCTGAATGCCGAGGGACTTTGCCAATTCCTCGCTTTCGGCTGCACTAATGAAGTCTTCCCTGGTTCCGAAGCCGCGCTTTTCAAAGAGCCCGGCAGTTTCAAAAAGTGTCAGGCCTTCGGGCACCGTTAGCCGGTAAAGCTTTACCTTGCCGGATGTGATGATATCAAGTATCAGTTCAGGGGGCATGGCTCCGGATAACAAGTATTCGCCTGCTTTGAGATTTTTGGCCTGGTTTTTCAGCAGCGTGTACATGCTGAACAGTCTGCTGCTGGAGATGATGTCCCTTTTTTCAAGGTGTTGAGAGACAGCATATAGAGTCTCCCCGCGTTCTATTTCAAACGTGACTTCAGGAGCGTTTTTGTTTGCTGCTTTTCTGGAAAATCCATCCAGATACTTGATAAAAATCAGCCCGGATACGGTCAACAGAACGGCAAGGATTCCGATGATGGTGAAAAATCTTTTTAAAACCCGCTTTTTTTGCATTATAATATCCTTTTTATCCGGGATGTTTATGTTATAAATTATACAAGATAGATGAAAATTTACAAGTTGTCAAAAAATGAGGGAGACAATGACAAATACCCAGAAAAGATCAAAGGACGAGTACCAGGGGTTTGAACAGGGTCCTATCAGGCCCCCGAGCGAGGCGGAAAGCCTGCTGATCCGGCTGACCCGGAACTGCCCCTGGAACCGGTGCACATTCTGCCCGGTGTATAAAAAAAGGCGGTTTTCGTTGCGCTCGGTGGAGAACATTGTAAAAGACATTGATCTTCTGCATGCATATGTAAACGGAATTTCAACCAGGGTTGCATCAGGTGAAGGGTTTGACAGCACCGGGGTCAACGAGCTTTTCAACAGCTTTGAAACCAGGGACAGGCAGGCTTTTAACGCGGCGCTGAACTGGTACTACAACGGTATGAAATCGATTTTTCTCCAGGATGCCAACAGCCTGATAATGAAGCCGGACGACATTGTATACATCCTTGAGCATATCAAGGCGTGTTTCCCGGATGTGGAGCGGATTACCTCGTACGCAAGGTCTCACACCATTGTCCGTATAAGCCCGGAAAATATGCAAAGGATTGCTGATGCCGGTCTGAACCGGATTCATATAGGGCTTGAGTCCGGTTCGGACAAGGTCCTTGAAATGGTGAAAAAGGGATCGAACAAGGCGGATCACATCAAGGCGGGCCAGAGGGTTAAACAGTCGGGAATGCAGCTTTCCGAATATATAATGCCCGGCCTGGGCGGAAAGGAGCTTTCAAGGGATCATGCACTTGAAACAGCGGACGCCCTGAATCAAATCAATCCGGACTATATCCGCATCAGATCCCTGGCTGTTCCGGAGAACACGCCCCTTGCCGAGGAACTGAGGCAGGGCAGGTTTGAAAAATGCACTGATTTTGAAACAGCAGGAGAGCTCAGGCTGCTGGTGGAAAATTTCAGGGGAATTGATTCCTATGTAAAAAGCGATCATATACTCAATCTTATCGAGAGCCTCGAAGGACGGCTGCCTGATGACAAGGACGGGATGCTGGACACCATTGACAGGTTTCTGAACATGGAGCCGGAAGACAGGGTGGTCTATCAGGTGGGCCGCAGGATGGGTCTTTTTTCGGATCCGAATGAGATCCATGATCAAAGCAGGCGCTCCCGTGTGGAAAAGACCCTGAGGCTGTACGGCATTGACAGCAGCAATGCGGACCAGACAATTGACGAGCTGATGAAGCGTTTTGTCTGACGTTTCCGCATGTTATATCCATGTCCCTTTTTGCAGGGCCAGGTGCAGATATTGTGATTTTTTTTCCATAACTGACACCTCACTTATCGAGCCCTATGTGGATGCGCTTGTGCGGGAGATCCGTCAGAGGGGCAAAAAAGACTGCAGGGTTGAAACCGTATATTTGGGCGGAGGGACCCCGTCTCTTCTGGGACCGCGGCTTGTTGAGAAAATCCTTGGAGCCGTGTTTACCTGTTTTGACTTGCCGGAAAATCCTGAAGTCACAGTTGAGGTAAATCCCGGAACAGTGGACCGCGGGTATTTTGACGATCTGCTGTCGATCGGTGTAAACCGGGTAAATATCGGGGTTCAGTCGTTTGATGATGAAAAGCTCGGATTCCTGGGCCGGATTCATTCGGCCCGGGAGGGAAAAAGAGCGGTTGAGTCGGCTTTGGATGCCGGAATCGGCAATACGGGCATGGATATGATCTACTGCATTCCGTCAGAGGATGCCGGGCTTTGGGCAGGGGATCTTGCAACCGCATGCAGTTACAGCCCGGCACACCTTTCGTGTTACACCCTTACCTTTGAAAAGGACACATGCCTGTACCGGATGATGAAGCAAGGGCGGACCCGCCCCATGGACAAAGAATCCGCTGCAGATCTTTTCATGGATACCGTGCGGATTTTGACCAAAGCAGGCTATCTTCATTATGAAATTTCCAACTTTGCCAAAGATGCAGCAAGCAGGTCCCGGCACAATATGACGTACTGGCGGAATTCGCCTTACCTGGGATTCGGAGCCGGGGCCCATTCTTTTGACGGGGCTGCAAGATACTGGAACCGCAAAAATGTTCACCGGTATATCAGGGAGCTTGAAGCGGGGAAAAAGCCTGACTTCGCGAGTGAAGCCCTGACAACGGAACAGAAGCTTCTGGAGGCTGTCATGCTGGGGTTGAGAACCATGGAGGGAATTGATGTAAACCTGATGGAACGTCTGCTTTGCATGGATTTCAGCACGTTTTTCAGCCCTTTGCCCCAAAGGCTTGAACAGAATGCCATGGCTGTTTCAGGCAGGGATGGATTCCGTCTGACCCCGAAGGGAATGTGCAGACTGGATTCCATTGTATCCGGGTTTGCAGACCGGATACTTGCCGCTACTTTTTCTTCCTGAGCTGTCTTGTATCCCCGACCCGGATGGTCAGGTTTATGGAATCAAAGTACTCAATGAGCGGTATTACGAATTTCCTGGATATGCCGGTCATTTCCTTGAACTGAGGGGTGGTGATTTCGCCGTGCTCCTCAATGAACTCCACAAGCTCATGTTTCAGCTTTTCAATGCTGTCCGGGTCAAAGTAAAGATCATCCTTGGTTTTCACGATGCTCTTTTCCTTGATCAGCATTTCAAGCAGGTCTTTGGCGTTTTTTTTGTCAAGGTTGAGCTTTTTGCAGATATCCTTGTAAAAAGGAGGGGTCAGGTTCGCCTCTCTGTATATGGATTTAACCTTTTCCATGGTTTCCTGCAGATCCACCTGCAACGCTACTTCGTGTCCGGCAAGTTTAACCATATTCTCTTTCTGGACAATGATTCCGTCTTTTGAGAGCCGGTTGATCAGGATGTTGAAAAGTTTCGAGTCATTGATGTACCTGAACTTGGACTTGAGCTCCTGGGTGGGCATCCCTTCCTTCAGGGGATTCTGGGCATGGTAGGATTCGAGTTTGGCGGTAATGTCCTCCTGGAGCCTGTTGAAAACAGAAGCGTGAATATAGGTCTGGTTCTCTTTGCTGGTCTGGATGACCTGCCTTTTTGCAAGCATTTTCTGAAGTATGGATTCAAGCTTTTTATCAGGGATATTGGTTAGAACCTTGAGCTCGGTGAAAGAGACACCTGAAAACATTGCCTGGCTGATGAAGAAGGAGACCGCGTCTTCAGGCTCTCCGTCCAAAAGGCTGACCAGGCCGTCAATTATGGTCTGGTCAAAGAGCTTGTGCTTGCGGGCAACAGGGTTCAGAATCCGGCCTCCGCCTATGGTCCGGATCGGAGAATAGCTCCGGATGACATAGTTGTCATCCTTGATGCAGCAGACCGGCGTATCCAGCCTGAGCTGGACGCATGCAGTATCTCCCGGCTGAAGTTCCTCTCTGTCCAGGAGCACTACAGTGCCGATGATTTCACTGGTCCCGGTGTGAAAACGGGCCTTGACACGGCTCTTCAGGGGCTTGGGGTTGCTTTTGAGGTATTTCAGTTCCGCATCCACCATGTAGCTCGGGATCAGTGCGCCGGGAGACGACAGGACGTCTCCTTTGAAAACCGCATCCTTGTCCAGCCCCTGGAAGTTGATGGCGGTCCGGGTTCCGGGTCCGGCTTCGTTTACGCTTTGGCCGTGTACCTGTATGCCGCGGACCTTTGAGGTGATTCCGGAGGGATACACCATGATGTCCCTGCCTGTGTTCACTTTCCCGGAGATAAGGGTCCCGGTGATTACGGTGCCGAATCCCTTCATGGAAAACACCCGGTCCACCGGCAGGCGGAAAATAGGCGAAAAGGATCTTTCCGGAATCCGGCCGCAGATATTCCCCAGCTTTTCCACAAATTCGTCAAGCCCTTCTCCGGTGGCTGATGAAACCGGCACAATCGGCGCCTCCTCAAGGAAAGTTCCTTCAATGAACTCGTGAATGTCTTCCATGGCCAGTTCGAGAAGATCGTCATCCACAAGATCGGTCTTGGTCAGGGCAATGATTCCGTGCCTGATTCCCAGCAGCGAACATATCTCCATATGCTCCCTGGTCTGGGGCATTACCCCTTCGTCCGCGGCAATGGTCATTACCACCAGGTCTATGCCTGTGGACCCGGCAACCATGTTTTTAACGAATTTTTCATGGCCGGGCATGTCCACGATTCCCACGTGGATTTTTTCGGATATATCAAGGGAGGAAAATCCCAGTTCAATTGTGATGCCCCTTTCCTTCTCCGCCTTGAGCCGGTCGGTTTCCACACCGGTTAATGCCCGGATAAGACTCGTCTTGCCGTGATCAATATGGCCGGCAGTGCCGATAATAACCTGTTCCAATGTATACTGTTCCCCTGAGTGAAAGTTCGGTTATTCCTTCTTTTTCCTGAAAAACGCCATGAGATAGGCAAGCCCCACCAGAATCAGGCCGACCAGAATCCCGTGGTAAATACTCCAGTCCGGGTTGAAGATCCTGGTGAGAAGAATACCGAAAACCAGTCCTAATATAAGCCGTATAATAAAAACAAAAAATGAATTCATCTGCAGTTTCCTTTTCAAGTTGTCAGCCTTAGAATAATACCAGACCTGCAACAATGGTCAAATGAAAAATGAAACCTGTTGCAGGCACTTTCCCCGACCCGCCCGGCATATACATGCAGCATGGTTTTACATTAAAAAGGTCTTGATGTTGAAATAACTTTTTGGTATATTGTCTTGGTTTGTTTGCGGTGGGTGTAGCTCAGTTGGTAGAGCACCAGGTTGTGGCCCTGGTGGCCGTGGGTTCAAGTCCCATCACTCACCCCATTCCAACCTGCCTGAACCCATCCATATATGCGCCCGTAGCTCAGCCGGATAGAGCGTCGGACTTCGAATCCGCAGGCCGGGGGTTCGAATCCCTCCGGGCGCGCCATAAATAACGCACCTTTTGAAACTCCATCAATAAAAAACGCAGTTCGGTATTGCGTTTTGGTATTCAGCTTTCAAAAAGCCCGTTTGCCGCTTTGATGTAGTCCTGGTTTTGACAGGGTTTTGAAATATGATCGATATGTAAGTCGGATTTTTTCAGCTCTTTTATGGATTCCAGAAACTCCAGGTTCCCCGAGATAAAGAGAATAGGGACGGTTTTATCTGTTTTCCTGATATGTTTATATATATCCATCCCGCTGATTTTCCCAGGAAGTATATAATCCAGACTTACAAGGTCGTATGAATTTTTATCAAACATATCTACAGCCTCCTGTCCGTTGCAGGCAACATCAACTTTGTGATTGCATGGGGGATTGGTAAGAATGTTGTATTGTACATCTGAAATTGCTTTCTCATCCTCGACTACCAGTATGGATTTCTCAAAATGAACGGTGTCATCCTGAAGTTCGAGTCTTTCTGTTTTATTCAGCCGTTTTTTAATTACCGGAATAGAAATGGATATTCGAGTTCCTTTTTTTACTTTAGTATTTATTGATATGCCGCCCTTGTGCTGTTCAATGTATTTCTTGACATTTGCCAGTCCATAGCCGGTCCCCTTTATCCCCTCTTTATAATAGCCCTCCCTGTCTCTGCCTCCCTTAAGAGTAAAAGCGGGTTCATAAATCTCTTCGATATGATAATCAGGAATCCCGCATCCGTTGTCTTCTATCTCGGCAATGATATTCGTGTTATCCGTATATGTCCTGATGGTAATCACCGGGTGATCAGCCAGACTTACTGCATGAATCGAATTTTGTATTATGTTGACCAGGGCGTGTTCCATCATTCCCGGATCAGCCAAAAGTTCAGGTAATTGTGAGGTATACTCTTTTTTTACGAATATCCCTTCAAGGTCTTTCTTCATTAAGTTCAATACAAGATCAATTTTTTCGTTGATTGAAAAAAACTCCTGTTTCGGTTCCTGGTCCTTGGCAAAGGCGACAAGATTTCTTGTGAGGTTTTTCCCGCGCTGTGTCTGTTCAAGGATGATTTTCAGCCTTTCCATTACTGAACTTTCATTGCATTCCATGGTTGCCAGCTGCACATTGCCCATAACCCCGCCAAGAATATTGTTGAAATCATGGGCCATTTTTCCTGCAATTTTTCCGACCAGTGCATATTTTTCATGCTCTGATGCAGTGCTTTGAGCTGCCAGTTTTTCCTGTTCCGCCATTTTGTAGTCGGTGATGTCATGCATGGCACATACAGCGCCTTTTGTTTTTCCGTTTTTATCGGTCAGGGGCTGTCCATTACAAACAAGATAGCGCGGGCTGGTGTTCTTCGGGATCACGGCGATTTCCGCATTTTGAACCGGCTCCCCCTTTAAAGCCCGGTAAAGCGGAATATTCTCCATCGGCAAGGGAGTAACTCCATCAATTTTGTAAAGATCATAGTATTTTGACCATCTTTCAGGCGGAACAGGCTTTTCAGGTATCCCGTGCAGCCGCCGGGCTGCATTGTTGAACCGGACAATGCAGCCTTTTTCGTCACAGATTATAATGGCTTCCTGAATACTCTCTATAATTGCGGCAAGAAAAGCTCTTTCATGTTCAGCCTTCTTTTCAATCCGTTTATGTTCGGTAATGTCGGTAGCAATGCCTGACAAAGCAACAGGATCTCCGTTTTCATCTTTTACAACCTGCGTTCTGCAGTCAAGTATTCGTTCACAACCATCAGCTGAATAGTTTGTTATTTCTCCCCGCCAGGTTCCCTTTTCAAGCGTCGTATCCAGGATTTCCCGCTGGGTGATGCCTCGCTTGGGGTCCTGGCCGTATTTTTCAGTGGATACGCCGACAAGGTCATCTTTTTCGTAGCCGAGAGATAGAACTTCGGCATGATTCACGTAAGTAATGATTCCTTTCAGGTCGGTTATGGTTACCCGATCCTGGATCTGATCAAGCACGAGCGACTGAAGGCGCAGTTTATTTTCCGTTTCCCTGTGTTTGGCTTCAGCCTTTTCCAATTCCAGCACTCGTTTTTCAAGTTTTTCATAGGTGGGTTTTTTAGAGTTGACCATACCGGCCCCTTACATTTTTGTTTCCTTTTCGCCTGTATATAGAAGATATAATAAAAAGCAGTCTGACACAAATTGAAAAAAATAAGGAGGTGCGGAATCAAAAAATTTTGAAATGATTTATCAGAAAACAGTGAAATTGGCTTGAAATACCCTTTAAGCCGGCTTTATCAGGTATTGAGGGTCTTATTCCATGCAGCCTGGAACAAAGTGGAGGCAAAGCATGCCGGGATTCTACTTCAATTTGAATCTGCCGACCATCTCTTCAAGTGCTTTGGCAAGCCTGGACAATTCCTCGGCACTTTCATTCACCCGGCTGCTTCCCTTGTTAATCTCATCAGAGGCCTGGTTGACCTCCTGGATCTCTTTTGTAACTTCTCCAGCCACCACCGATGTCTGATTAACGTTTTCATTCACTTCAGAAACACCTGTGCCTGCCTGGCTGACGTTGTTTGAAATTTCCCTTGTGGTTGCGGACTGTTGTTCAATTGCAGTTGCCACTGAACCCACCACTGAGTTGATTTCATTAATTATTGTTACAATGGATTCGATTGCGGCAACAGACTCCTGTGTTGTTTTCTGTACATCATTTATTTTTGTTCCGATTTCATCAGTTGCCTGGGCTGTCTGCGTGGCAAGGGCCTTGATTTCATTTGCAACCACTGCAAAGCCCTTTCCGGTTTCACCGGCCCTTGCAGCTTCTATTGTAGCGTTTAATGCAAGAAGACTGGTCTGTTCCGAGATATCTGATATCGTTTCAGTCACTTTGCTGATTTCAGAGGCAGCAGTACTAAGCTCGTTCACTTTTTTTGACACTTCCTCAGCCGTTTCAACGGCTTTGGCTGTTGTCCGGCTGCCTTTTTCAGTGTTTTCCGCAATTTCACTGATGGTGGAGGACATTTCCTCGGCTGCGGAAACAATCATCTGAATATTGGTTGCAGTCTGTTCAGTTGCAGCAGCTACACTGGTCATGCTGGTTGCCATCTCTTCCGCCGAACCTGCAACATTGTTCGATTTGTCTGATGTTTTTTCGGAACTGGCCAGCATACGGCCGGAAATGTCTGAAAGACTTGCGGAAGATGAAGTCAGGGTATTCACACTGCCGGTTATCTCCTTTAACATGGCCGAGAGGTTGTCCGTCATCTGTTTCATGTTTTTGTATACCCCTGTATGCTCGTTGTCCCGGCCATGGAATTCAACTGTTAAATCCCCGTTGGCAATGCTTTTGGCCACATTGGCAATTTCCTTGGGGTCGTCTCCAAGCTGGGACATTATTCCCCTGGCAACAAAAATCCATACCAGAATCACTGCAGCAATGGAAAACCCGATTAGCATGACCAGGGCCACTATGCTTTCCTCTGCGTTTTTCGCAATAAGGCGGGCCGATTTCATGAACTCGTTTTCAAAGCTGCCTGCTGCTATTATCCAGTCCCATTTTTTAAAATAGGCAGCTTTTACTTTTTTGGTCTGAACGGAATCTGTGACCGTGTTGGTCCATTCATAAGTATGGTCTGCTATTTCATTGCTGTCTAAAGCTGTTGCTTTTTCTATCAGCTCTTTAATGAAATAGTTTCCGTTTTCATCCTGGAGGTCAATAATGTTTTCTCCATCCATATCGCCGTTCTTGGAAATCACATAATTGCCTGCACTGTCAAGAACATAAACATACCCGGTTTCTCCGATCACCATGTCCATGATTGTTTTTCGAAGGGTTTTGGTGCTCTCCTGGGGTATTCCGACATAGAGCACTCCGGCAAGTTCTCCTTCTCCGTCGTACAGGGGCTTGTAAGCAGTGATATACCATCCGTTGACAACATAGGCCCTGCCCACATAGGTGTCCCCCTGTTTAATTGTTTCAATGACCGGATTTTTTGATCCGTCAGGGTTTGTCTCCGGAATATAGGTGCCTATGGCCCGTTCCCCGTTTTTTTTGACAACATTGGTTGCCACCCGAAGCATGTCGCCTTTACTGTTCATCTTCTGGAATACGGTGCAGGTTGTTCCGACAAGGTCCATGACTTCATCCACAAGGGGGGTGGTTTCATTTGGATCCGTTGTTTTTCCAAGCCAGGTGTCTCCCATATACATTCCGGGCAGGGTAACCGAAGAGCTGTTCCCTGTATATTGATTAACAGCCTTCCATTCTTCGGTTTCCCGGCTGAAGTGAAACCCTCCGGCCTTTTCAAGCAAATATTCTGCTACATTCAGAGAATCTTTGAGGTTTTTTTCAATCACTTCCTGCTGGGTTTCTGCAAGGGTTGCAATGCTTTCAACTATGTGGCTCAGGTCTGCATCAGCCAGTTTTACGCTTTCCTCCCTGGCAAGTTCTGCGCTCTCTTTGTTCTGGTGATAGACAAATACAAAAGCTAACAAAAGGGGGATGACGGTTAACGAAGTGCCGACTATCAAAAGTTTCTGCCTGAGTTTAATATTGTTGAACATTTTTTGCCTTTATATTTATAGACCTGTTGGTAAGATTAACAAAAATCAAAAGCTTTTATCATTTTTTTTGAAAGTTTGCAATATAGTTATCACTTTTCTAAGTATGACCTGAAGGAATCCATACGGGATTTCAGAATTTTTACATGCTCCGGTTCCGGCACGATTGAAGGATTGCTTTACATGCGGTTCTATGTTTGATATTCATCAATAAGAAGACCGGATTTCCCGGATCTTTTGACTGGTGAGTCAAAAACATAATTCAAGGCCTTGGAATGACTCTTCAATATCAGAATGAATCACCTTATCCAGGAAAGCCTGCTGAAGAAAGCGGCGGGTCTGATAACTCTTCTGCCGCATCCCCCCATCACAGCCAGCTTGCCGAGCGTGTAAAGGATTTGACTCATAGCATCTGTCCCGAGTGCGCCAGGAAGTATTATCCGAATCTGGATCTTTATGATGACTGAAACGTCAATACTGCAATGGCTATAGTCTCCCAACAAAAATGGATACTTATTGTTCCAGTCCTTGGAAAACGGAAAATCTGTCCTGCGTTGACTTGTATAATTCACGCCACCCGGAACATCTTTTATCGTTATAGTAGTCGCTTTTGGCCTGAGGCTGGACAGTGATTATAGGATCTTCCAGTCATTGGTTGAATTGTCCAGGACATTGGCAGTTTAATACCGA
>JAWLES010000016.1:0-25016 GCA_041685935.1 Desulfobacteraceae bacterium
CTCGGTCAGGGCCTGAATTCTTGTTGAGGCGTCTGCTTTCTCACGTTCAAGTGATTCGCGCTCCTTTACCAGTCTATCCCTGTGTGATCGGGCTGACGCTTTTTTGGCTGCCTGATCTGATATGAGCCTCAGTTTGTCAGACATGTCATCGGCCTTTTTTACACTCTGTTCAAATGCATCCTTGATTCCGGTGCTGTTTTCGAACAGGGCTGAAAAAGCTTCCGCCTCCTTGGGGGCTTCAGGTCTGCCCTCCAGAAGGCCTTTGATGATTATCCATCCATGGTCTCTGTTTTTCCGCAGATCTGCAAGATCCTGTTCAGTCGGTACGGGCCCGGTAAGGTTGATAATGCTGATATCCATTTCAGCAGCTGCGATTTCCCTGTCCTTTGAACCGATTTTTTCCCGGATACCGGAAATCATGGTATGCAGGTCGGAAAATTTTTTTTCATACGATTCTATGACTTCCATGGGAGGAATCCTGGCCTTTAAAAGCTGTTCAGGATCCTGTTCAAACACCTTTCCAAGACCCTTGAGATGCATAAGGGTTTCCCGGAATTCCTGGTTAAGGCTTTGAATCTCCTCAAGCTTGCCTTTGTATCTATGCTCGATTCCGCCTTCGTCAAGGGCTCTTTTCACTGCGAGTTCAAGCGCCTTGTAATCCGGAATGCGCCCGGTTTTTCCGAGCTTTTCCTTCAAGTCCCCGATTTTTCTGCGCTGCCTTGCAATCTCATTTTCAAGGTTCCGGTGTTCAAGCATCAGTCTGGATAGTTCCGCACCCTCCTTTTTGATGGAAATCTCCCGCTCCTTTGAAATCCTGAGGGTTTCAGCCTTTTCAACCGGAATCCCATGTCCGAGCCGTCTGAGAATTTCAACCGCTTCGGTCTGCAGCCCTTCAAGGTCTGCTTTAAGGCGGACTTTTTCTTTTGCGTTCCGGTCAATACCGCCTATTTCCTGGAAAAGTGCGGTCACTGTCTGTTTTTTCTCCAGGATTTTCCTGGCTGCTCCCTCCGGTTCGGCATCTTTTCGGGGCAGGGTTTCAAGCTTTTCCAGAATTTCCCGCCTTCTTGAAATGGCATCAAATGAATTGAAAATCCGCTGCAGGTGGTTCAGTTTTTTCCTTTTTTCCCGGATGAACGAAGAAATTTCGTCCGCCTGTTTTTCAAGCTCTTTAAGTGCGGTGTAGGTCTCTTCGTATTCGTTTTCGGAAAGCTGTTCATCACTGATCTGCTTTTTGATGTCTGAAACGGTGTTCAGGGTAGTGTTTATAACCGGGTTTTTCCCGCCCTTCTTGAAAAGAGCCTCAGCTTTTTGCGACAGCTCAAGCTGGATGCTTCTGAGATCAGACAGCCCCGCCCCTGCTGAAAACAGTATTTCCCCTGTGGTGCCTTCGCCGCTGATGATTTCCCTGCCGCCCCTGACAAGATCTTCATGGTCAATGGCGAACATGGTTTCAAAAAGGTGTTGTTCAATATGGCCAAGCATCCCGTCTGCCACGGATTCATCAATGGGGGTCCTGTCATCGGCATAGGTCAAAGAAGCTTTGCGGGCCTTGCGGCGGATTATTGAAAGCTCCTGCCGGTCTTTTGATTCTATGGTTCCGCCGATTCTCAGTTTTCGGTAGGGATGGATGAAGTCATCTGCGGACTGCTGGGGGATGCCGAAAAATAATTGTCTGAGCGCCCTGAGTGCGGAGCTTTTCCCGGCTTCGTTGGGTCCGTGTATGAGGTGAAAATCCGGTTCACTGCCTTCAAAATCGATCAGCTTGTCAGTGAAGGGACCAAAGGCGGACAGTTCGAGCTTTTTGATTCTCAACTGTCCCTCTCTCCGTCCGGGTGGCCTGCAATGCGGTGCATGAGAATATCCTCCGCCCGGTCCAGTATTTCTCCAAACCATTCTTTTTTAACACCGGAAGCCGGGTTCATGCGTTCGGAAAACTCCAGGGGCATTTTTTTAAGCAGGGGGTCGAGCTCCCTGAAAAGCGTGTTTGAAAAAACATCATCTTCTCTTGCCTCTCTGAAAACCGAGTTGATTTCAGAGACCGCGGGAAGTTCCGACAGAGCCGCTTTTTTTTCTTCATATTCAAAGGACACTTTTTCGATCCAGATACTGCCATGTCCGATCTCGACCGCACCCGCCCGGATTTCATTTACCCATTTTTCCTTTAATGCTTTCAGTCCGGCAAGTTCAGGGGAGACTCCGGTTACTGAAATCCGGACCGCAGCAAACCGGTCATCGCAGATGGATTGAATTTTTTCCAGCACCGCATCCACGATATCAAGTTCGGTTTCAAGGCCTCTGGCATTTACGGCGAGCCTGTGCCAGCGTATTCGGTCAAGGGGTTTAAACTCCCGGTCAATCCCGCCATCATTGGATACCGTGATCCGCATGCATCCCTTCTCCCCGTCCTCTTTTGCATGGCGGCCCTGGATGTTTCCGGAAAATACTATCAAAGGGGAGCTGCTGATGATTTCCAGGGTATGGACATGACCCAGGGCCCAGTAATCATACTCTTTTGATTTCAAATCATCCACACTGCAGGGGGCATAAGTTTCATGCCCCTCCCTGCCTGTAAGCGAAGTATGCAGCATCCCGATGTTGAAATAGCCGGGCACGGGATCAGGATAGGTGAGGCTCAGGTTTTCAGTCACTGAAGGGGCTGGGAAACTCCGCCCGTGGATTGCAACTTCCAGGGGCTCGATTGTCACGGTTTCAGGCCTTTCAGTGGAGAAGACACAGACATTGGAGGGCAGACGCAGGGATCTGGTGATTCTGCTTTTTGCGTCATGGTTGCCAAGGACGATAAATACTTTGATGTTTTCACTGGAAAGTCTTGCCATCTGGGATATGAAAAAAAGCCCGGTGTTGTAGTCCCGCCAGTCCCCGTCATACAGGTCTCCTGAAAACAGGACAAAGTCTACTTTTCGGTCAATGGCAAGAGTTACCATGTCTTTCAGGGATTTTCTCGCGGCCGACCGTAAAAGATTCACAGGAGCCCCTTCATACTTTTCAAGGTTCAAAAGCGGGCTGTCCAGATGTATGTCTGCTGCATGAATGAAAGAAAAGCTTGCCATACGACTTTTCATGTCCTTTGATGTTCGGGTTCCAAAAGCGGATCAGTCCATTTCAAAAGCCTATGGGAGTGTATCTGAAAATCGGTATGGTGTAAACCGGTTTTCACGGCTTTACCCGGAGCGGTTTTTTTTGTATATTCTCCGGAAGGATGGATAGGAAAAACAGGGGGTAAAAATGAAAAAGGTTTTCCTTGTACTCTGCCTTGTCTTGTTTGGGGCCGGTTTCAGCCTGGATGCAGCAGGATTTGACCGGGTGGACGACCTTAAAAAACAGGCAAGAAGGGGAAACGCAGAGGCCCAGCTGAAACTCGGGCAAAGGTATTTCAACGGTGACGGTGTGTTGAAAAATCCGGGCAGGGCTGCATACTGGATTAAGCAGGCCCACGAGAACGGTGCTGCTGAAGCGGGAAAAGTCTGGGACCGGCTGGAATTGTGGCAGTATCAGGTTGACCGGGACAAGGGCGGTGAAACGGGTTTGACGGAAAAGCCGGAATCTGAAATCTACGTGGAGCCTGTCACTGGTATGGAGTTTGTATGGATCGAGCAGGGATGCTTTCAAATGCCTGACAGAGAAAGTTCCGGAGGAGAGGAAAGCCGGGTTTGCCTGGACGGATTCTGGATGGGAAAGTACGAGGTTACGCAAAAGGAGTACGCAAAAATTACAGGGACTTATCCCTCCGGTTACGGCGGAGATGAAAACCGGCCGGTGGAGAGTGTCACATGGGATGAGGCAGCGGCTTTTGCTGAGAAGCTGAATTCAAAAAATCCGCGCACCCAGGGGTTTGCTTTGCCGACCAGGGCCCAGTGGATGTATGCCTGTTCCGGCGGCAGTGAGAACAATGATTTTCCGTGGGGGGACTCCGTTGACAATCCTTCTGCAAACTGCGGCACCTGCGCCGTCGGCAGCTACAGAGGCCGTACCGCACCTGTGGGGTCATTTGCACCGAATCGATTCGGCCTTTATGATATGGCCGGGAATGTGCAGGAGTGGAGTAAAACACGGCATGAAAAGGGAGGAAGAAAAAGGATAGCCCTGGGCGGCGGGTTCACCTCCAACCTGGATGACATCTCGTGCGCATCAAAAAAGAGGTATCTTTCCTCCATGAAGAGCCGGGCGGTTGGTATCAGGCTTGTGAAAACCGATTGAGAAAATCCGCAAGTTCTTGAAACCGGACTTTTCTCACGCAGCAGTCTCCGATCCGGGTGAGGAAAACAAAGTGCACTGAATCGTTTTCCCTTTTTTTATCCCCTTTTACCGCTTCCGCAACCCTTGATGCGTCAAAGCCGAACGCCGACGGCATGCCCAGTTTTTTAATCAGCAGGGCGGTCCTTTCCAGTTCTTCTTTTGACAGAAAACCCTTTTCCACGGAAAATGCTGCAGCCGCAAGGATACCTATGCTTACCGCGGTTCCGTGGCCGGTGCATGCCACCTTTTCCACGGCATGTCCCACGGTATGCCCGAAATTAAGCTTGCGGCGCTCACCTGACTCCTCTTCATCCGCCTGAACTATCCCGGATTTGATCCGGACCGAATCATCAACTAGCCGGGTTACGGCATCCGGGCTCAGGGCTTTGATTTTCTCCGGGTTCTGTTCCATGTATACAAACATGTCCGAATCCGCAATCAGGGCGTGTTTGACGATTTCAGCATACCCGTTGACGATCTCTTCGGGATCAAGGGTTTTTAAAAGAGCAGTGTCGCATATTACAAACTCGGGCTGCCGGAACACCCCGACCATGTTTTTGTATGCATCCAGGTTGACACCGTTCTTTCCGCCCACGCTTGCATCCACCTGGCTTAGCAGGGTTGTGGATACAAACCCGAAATCAAGGCCCCGCAGATAGGTGGATGCCGCAAACCCTGCAATATCGCAGACAATACCGCCTCCGATACCGAGAATAAATGTGTTCCGGTCCGCCTGAAGGTGGAGGAGTTGTTTGTAGATGGTTTCCACCGTGGCAAGGGTTTTGATTCCCTCTCCCGTGTCTATGGTAATCACCGGGCAGTTCGGGAAACAGCCTTCATAGTGCCGCATGACCCGTGTGTCGGTTATGATGATGGTCCTGCGGCCGTCAATATATTTTGATACGTTTAAAAGGGATTCTCCGATATGAATCTCGGACCTGCCCAGATGCCCTTGTATCTCATAGGTTTTCATGAGCCGTTCTTTACAAGGGTGTGGATGGCGTTGATTTTTTCCATGCTGATCCGGAACTGTTCGGGGTACAGCGACTGGGCCCCGTCGCTCAATGCTTCCTCGGGCTTGTGGTGGACTTCCAGCATCAGGCCGTGGGCGCCCACTGCTGCAGCTGAATAGGCAAGGGGGATAACCTGGTCCCTGACACCGGCGGCATGGCTGGGGTCCACAATAATCGGCAGATGGGTCTCGTTTTTGGCTGCCGGTACAACAGAAAGGTCGAGTGTGTTCCTGGAGTGTTTCACAAAGGTGCGGACGCCGCGTTCGCAGAGTATTACCTGTGAATTTCCCTCTTCCATGATATATTCCGCCGCCATGAGCCACTCCTGGAGTGTGGCGGACATTCCCCTTTTCAGGATCACGGGTTTGTCGCTTTTTCCTGCGCGCCGAAGCAGACTGAAGTTCTGCATGTTCCGGGTACCGATCTGCACAGCGTCTGAATACTCTTCCACCGCGTCGAAAGTATCCATGTCCATTACCTCGGTGACAAAAGGGAGTCCCGTTTTTTCCCTGACCCGGGCCAGAATCTTCAGCCCTTCTTCCCCGAGCCCCTGGAAAGAGTAAGGGGACGTCCTGGGCTTGAATGCACCGCCCCTGAATACAGCCGCTCCCGAAGAGAGCACGGTTTCACCTATGGCAAGGGCCTGCTCCAGGCTTTCCACCGCACACGGGCCGGCAATGACCGGGAGCATGTCTCCCCCGAAAACTGCGTTTCCGATGGCCACTTCGGTGTTTTCCTTTTGAAACTCGCGGCTTACCAGTTTGTACGGCTTTGTTACCGGTATCACTTCTTTCACGCCTTCAAACCCCAGAAAATGGCCGGAATCCACAGATCCCCTGTTGTATAGAATCCCTATGGAAACCCTGTCTCCCCCGGAGATGGGCCGTCCGGTGTATCCTCTTTTTTCCGCGGCCGCCACCACTGCATCGATGTTTTCCCGGCTCGCGCCTTTTTTCATCACAATAAGCATTGGTCCTCCATTTTTTTTATTATCCAAAACCACATGGATCAGTGTAATGCAAAAGGCCGTGTTTCCCTTTCCGCCCTGAAACATGAAAAGGGCTGAAGGTGAAACCAGCAGCCCTTTATCAATTCCGTTATTCTTCAGTTATCAGATATGAATCAGGCTGCAGAGGGACCGGCGGCACCAATAAAACTGCCGGAGAAAAAGGGCTTCAGCCGCCCGGCCGAATGCCTCAGTTTTCAGATAGTCCTTGTATTGAGCCTGATTTATATCCATACTGCATTTCTTAGTACAACTGTTGATTTGACTTGTCAACACAAAAAACATATTTGCCTGATATCCAATTATATCTTGACACAGATCCGTCCATTTCTTATATATCTGTAACAATATCATCAGCTTTAAACATGTATAATTCAGGGTATTTCAGGATGACGGATGAGAACCAGATGAAAACCGAGCCGCCGGTGAAACTCAAGGGGGTCGGAGGAGGGTTGTGGATTACCATAGACCCTTCCAGGCCGGAGGATCTGATCAAAAGGGAAGTGAAAACGCTGTTCGAGCGGCTCAGGAACCTGGCGATCAATGCGGAGGTAGTCATCGATACGGGCGGGGCAAAGGGGCATGAGGCTCTCATAAAGGAATTGAAAACATATCTCATTGAAACGTTTCATGTGAAGACGGTGAAAAAACCCCCGGAAAAGCGGTCGGTACCGGTGGAACGGATCCGGCAGCGGGACCTTTCCAGGTCATTCAACCATCACAGAAGTGATGTGATGATGCTAAGGGGGAGGGTCAGGTCCGGGCAGAAAATTGAATCCAAAAAACACATCGTGATCGCCGGGGATGTCAACCCGGGTGCTGAAATATCCGCGGGGGGCGACATCATCGTTCTCGGAAGGCTCAAGGGAAAAGTGCATGCAGGTGTGCCTGACAATCACAATTCAATCATCTTCGCACTTGAGTTCAATCCCACCCAGGTGAGAATAGGGAGTATAACAGCGGCCGGAGTGAAAGAATCATCAAAGAGCGCAGCAGAGTTCGCCAGCATTGACAGGGAGGGGATTGTGGTACAGGATTATCTCAAGGTCAATCCGTTCGGAAAAATTCCCTGGCCCGAGGTGATATAAATCAATATTTTGAATAGAGGTGTGAATTGAAAGGAAAAATAATCGTCGTAACATCCGGAAAAGGCGGGGTGGGAAAAACCACCGCCACTTCCGCCATCGGAGCCGCCCTGGCCCTGGAGGGGAACAGGGTCGCAGTGATAGATATGGATATCGGCCTGAGGAACCTTGATGTTGTCATGGGGCTTGAAAACCGCATCGTTTTCAATATAGTGGACGTGGTGAACCAGAAATGCAAACTGAGTCAGGCCGCCATAAAAGACAGGCGGATTGATAATCTCTTTTTGATCCCTGCATCCCAGAGCGACAACAAGGATGTTTTGACCACCGAGGCTGTGGAGCGGATATCTGAAGACCTGAAAAGCGAATTCGATTACGTGCTGATGGATTCACCGGCAGGAATCGAGAGGGGATTTGAAAATTCCATTGTCGGAGCCAACGAGGCCCTGGTGGTCTGCACGCCTGATGTCTCTTCGGTGCGGGATGCTGACCGTGTTATAGGAATTCTGTATTCAAAATCCCTTACTCCCAAGCTCATAGTGAACCGGATAGAACCCCAAAGGGTACAGAGAGGGGAGATGCTCAGCCATGAAGATGTTCTGGATGTTCTTTCAGTGGAGCTTGCAGGACTGGTGCCGCTGGATGAATATGTTCTGACCGCGACCAATGCAGGAGCTCCCCTGGTGCTTCAGAACGACTCCAGGGCCGGGCAGGCTTTCAGGCGAATTGCAAAACGCCTCAACGGAGAGGAATCTTTACCGGTTGAAGTTCCCACACACAAAACCAGCATGTGGAGCAAGATCAGTAAAAAGTTCGGATTGGCCAAGTAGGGGGGCTTCATGTTTAGCAGATTTTTGAAAAAATTTTCCGGGCAGAGCACGCAGAAGGATGAGGCTAAAAAACGGCTTCACTTTGCACTGGTATATGACAAGCTTGAAATCAACGACAGCACACTGAAAGAGCTTCAGAGCGATATTGTCGGTGTGATTTCCAAATATTTTGAAATCGACCAGGAGTCAATTCATCTGGAGATCCAGCGGGATGAAGATACTTCCGCACTGGTGTTCAACACTCCCATCATCAATGTCAAAAGGAGCAGGGCCTGATTGCGGTAGTGTTCTGACAGTATTGCGGCAACTGTTCACCGGTGTTGAACAGTTGCCAGTTGCCTTCAGTTACAGTCACTCCTCTGTTTTTGATACCCGTACGGCAAGCTCCCGGAGCTGATCCGGGTCCGCTTTCGAAGGGGCGTCGGTGAGCAGGCAGGTGGCTTTCTGGGTTTTGGGGAACGCGATTACGTTACGGATGGAACTTTCCCGGCAGAGAAGCATTACAAGTCTGTCAAACCCGAAGGCGATGCCGCCGTGGGGAGGCGTGCCCGAGGAGAGGGCGTCAAGCAGAAAGCCGAACTTTTCCTTTGCCTCCCGTTCTCCTATTCCGAGCGTGTTAAGGACTTTCTGCTGGAGTTCGGAAGAATGTATGCGGATGCTTCCCCCTCCGATCTCCACACCGTTGAGCACAAGGTCGTAAGCACGTGATTTTACTTCCAGGGGAGCGGTTTCCATTTTTTCAATATCAGCTTCAAACGGTGCTGTAAAAGGGTGATGCAGGGCCTGATAACGGTTTTCACCCTCATCGTACTCAAATAACGGAAAGTCGGTGATCCACACAAACCGGTATTCCTCATCGTCGATATATCCGAGCCGTTTTGCAAGTTCGTTTCTAAGCTGTCCAAGCGCTTCATTGGCGACGGCCGCCTTGTCCGCCACGAAAAACACGATGTCTCCGGCTTCGAGGTCAAGCCGTGCCGCCAGTTCGTCTTTTTCCTCCGGGGTGAAAAATTTGGCAATGGGAGACTGCCAGCCGTCCGGGTTGATTTTGATCCATGCAAGCCCCCGTGCCTTGTAAACGGCTGCAAAATCGGTCAGGTCGTCGATCTCCTTTCTGGTGAATGCTGCACAGCCCTTGGCATTGATGCCTTTGACCACACCGCCCCGTTTGACTACGTCGGCAAAAACCTTGAATCCGGCATCTTTTACAATATCAGAGATATCCACAAGCTCCAGTCCGAATCTCAAGTCCGGCCGGTCAAGGCCGAACCGTGATACGGCTTCCTCATACGTGAGCCTTTGAAAAGGCGGCTCAGTGGATTTGCCGGTTACATCGGTGAATATGGCCTGGATAAGCCCTTCAGTGAGTTCCATGATCTGTTCTTCGTTGACGAACGATGCCTCGATGTCTATCTGTGTGAACTCGGGCTGGCGGTCGGCCCTCAGGTCTTCGTCCCTGAAGCATTTAACTATCTGGTAATACTTTTCAAATCCGCTGATCATGAGCATCTGTTTGAAAAGCTGCGGAGACTGGGGAAGAGCGTAAAAATTTCCCTGGTTCACCCTGCTTGGAACCAGGTAGTCCCTGGCTCCTTCAGGTGTGCTTTTGGTGAGAAAGGGTGTTTCAATGTCCAGGAAATCCAGGCTGTCCAGGTAGTTTCTGGCGGCCCGGGCGGCAGCGCTTCTCAGCATGATGTTCTTTCTAAGCTGGGGCCGCCTCAGGTCGATGTGCCGGTATTTGAGACGGATGTTTTCCGAGGCTTCGATCCGGTCTTCAATCTGGAAAGGCGGGGTTTCCGCAGTACTGAAAATTCTCAGCTCGTGGACCAGAACTTCGATTCCGCCTGTGGGCATTTTGGAGTTCAGCATATCAGGGGGGCGTTTTTCAACCCTGCCCCTGACGCCGAGGACATATTCGCTTCTGATCTCCTGTGCTTTTTCGTGTACCCCCTGGGAGACTTCAGGATTGAAAACAACCTGTGTGATGCCTTCCCTGTCCCTGAAGTCCACGAAAACCACGCCGCCGTGGTCCCTTCGCCGCTGTACCCATCCCATGAGTACAACTTCTTTCCCAACGTCGCTTTCCCTCAGCTGCCCACAATCGTGGGTGCGCCTCATATCTCCCAGTAAATCCGTCACTAGATATGTCCTTTTCCAAGTTCCTGTGTGTTGATGGTTTTGTAAATGTCCGGCAGCGGATTGTCCGCATCCACATGAATCTGTTCTTTTGTGGCCATGTTCCGTAAAATCAGTTTCCTGTTTTCAAGTTCGCTGTCCCCTGCAATAAGGACAAAAGAAGCTTTGAGCCTGTCCGCTCTTTTCATGAGGCTTTTCAGGCTTTTATCCCTGAAATCCGTCTCGGTTTTCAATCCGTTGAGGTTCAGTTCAGTGCTCCAGAGGTAGGCTTTTTCCCTTGCCCGGCTGCCAAGTGCGGTGATGAACAGGTCGGGCCCTGGATTTGAAAAAGTTTCCCCGGCAGCGGTCATGACCTCGACAAGCCTGTCAAAGCCGATGGCAAAGCCGATGGCCGGCATATCCGGTCCCCCGAGTTCCCTGACCAGGGCATCGTATCTCCCTCCTCCGGCCACAGCGCTCTGGGCTCCGAGGGCGTCGGTCTGTATTTCAAAAGCGGTTCTGGTGTAGTAGTCAAGCCCCCTTACCAGGGACTTGTCTTCCACGTATTCTATGGATTGTACATCAAGCATCCGCCTGACCGTTTCAAAATGATCCCGGCAGTTGCCGCACAGGTGATCAGTGGTGCAGGGGGCTTCGGCCATCGCTTCCCTGCACCCTGCAGCCTTGCAGTCCAGAACCCGCATCGGGTTTTTATGGATCCGCCTTTGGCAGTTTTCACAAAGCTTATCCCGCCCGGCGTCCAGAGTCCGCAGCAGTTCCGCCTGAAAATCCGGTCTGCACTCCCTGCAGCCAAGTGAATTGATGTGGGCTTTCAGGCCGGTGAGGCCGAGCCGCCTGAAAAGGTTGGTCAGCATTACAATCAGGCCGCTGTCAACATAGGGGGAGTCTATACCGAAGATTTCGGCATCAATCTGGTAAAATTGCCTGTAACGGCCTTTCTGTGGCCTTTCCCTTCTGAACATGGGGCCGATGGTGTAAAGTTTCTGTACAGGGTCGGAGGCGTACATCTTGTGCTGGATATACGATCTCACCACGGAAGCCGTGGCCTCCGGCCTCAGCGTAAGGTTACCCCCTTTCCGGTCCGGAAACGTGTACATCTCTTTTTCCACAATGTCGGTAACCTCGCCTATGCTCCTGGCAAACACCTCGGTTTTTTCCAGGATCGGAAGGCGGATCTCCCTGAATCCGAAATCCTCAAACAGTTTTCTGGCTTCGTTTTCCACCCTCTGCCATGGTGCAATATCTTCCGGGAGAATGTCCCTGAACCCTCGTACGGTCTGCATATTTTATTTGTCTTGTAAGATGTTTATGTATATCAATTATTTGAAAATAAACCCTTTATATAACCGAAAGTTTTATTTCAAGTCAATAACTAAATTTTGATTTTGCCGCTTGCCGCACTTCCTGCTGATATGAATGAATCCTTGCCAAGCTGAAGGTTAAATGGTATTCATATTGTGAATTTAAAGTGCCAATCAGCAAGGAGAACCTGAGATGCAATCAAAAGTGACCACTGCAACACTCATGAAAAAGAAAGAGAAGCGGGAAAAGATCGCCGCGCTCACGGCATATGATTATACTTTTGCCCGGCTCGTGGACCGGGCAGGTATGGACATGGTCCTTGTGGGGGATTCCCTGGCTATGGTGGTCCAGGGTAAGGCGGACACTCTGGGCGTGACCATGGAGGAAATGCTGTATCATACCCGGATGGTGACAAGGGGTTGTGAATGTGCCATGGTTGTCGGAGACATGCCGTTTTTGTCCTACCACGGCTCTGTAAATGATGCGGTAATCAACGCAGGCAGGTTTCTGAAAGAGGCCGGGGCATCCGCGGTGAAACTCGAGGGCGGGGCTGATGTAACCCCTGTCATAGAAGCGGTTGCAAAGGCCGGTATCCCTGTGCAGGCCCACATCGGCCTTACCCCGCAGTCCGTTCATCAGATGGGGGGATTCCGTGTGCAGCGTGACGAGGAAAGACTGCTGTCTGATGCCAGGAAAGTGCAGGATGCAGGAGCGTTTTCAGTTGTGCTGGAAGGGATGCCCGCATCAATCGCCCGGAAAATTACCGATGCCGTTGAAATTCCAACCATCGGTATAGGGGCGGGAGAAGGTTGTGACGGGCAGATACTTGTAATAAACGATATGCTGGCTGTCAGCGACAACCGGCCGCCCAAGTTTGTAAAGCAGTATGCCGACATCAACAGTGTGGTCAAGCAGGCGCTTGAATCCTATATCAGCGAGGTCAGAGAGGGGCGGTTTCCGTCTGAGGAGTACCAGTACAAGTGATTATTCGGAATGGAGCGAAGTTTGATTTATTCAGTTATCGGGTGCGGACGGGTCGGCATTAATCTGGCGGTGTACCTTGCCGAAGCCGGATACGAGCCGGGCGGGTTTTACAGCAGGAGCGAAAAATCCGGTAATCATGCCAGGCTTGCAGCAGGCGGACAGGGGGAGGTTTTTTCAAGTGCCGCCTCGGCCTGCCGTAGCACGGATGTAATTTTTATTTCCACCCCGGACAATACCATTGAGCAGGTTTGTTCTGAAATTGCCAGGGAAAACGGATTTTCAAGCAATATGACTGTTTTCCATCTGAGTGGTGCGCTCTCCTCTGAAATACTCGGGCCCGCCCTTAAGGCAGGCGCTCAAACAGGTTCGATTCATCCGTTACAGAGTTTTGCCCCCTATGAAGCCGGCCGGGGAAAATCAGATACCCCCTCCCCGTTTGAGGGAATCAATATATCGGTTGAAGGGAGCCGAAAGGCTGTTGAAACCGGCAAAGAGATCGTTACGGCCCTGGGGGCGAACCATTTTGAGATTCCCACAAACATGAAAACTCTTTACCATGCAGCTGCAGTGGTGGCATCGAACTATCTGGTCACCCTGGAGGATTTTGCCCTGAGCCTGCTCAAAGAGGCGGGTCTTTCCGGGGAAAAGGGGTATGAAATTCTTGAGCCCCTGATCCGCGGGACCCTGAACAATATTCGGAACAAGGGGCCTGTTGATGCCCTGACCGGACCTGTGGCAAGGGGGGATACGGCAATTGTGGAGCGCCACATAATTGATATGGAAAAGACTTCACCTGAATTTGCAGTTCTTTACAAGCTCCTTGGAATGCATACTTTGATGCTTGCCAGAAAGCGCGGGGAGCTCGGCAGTGAAACGGTTTCAGAGCTGGAGCGGCTTTTCAGCTGAAAGATTCTCTGCTGCATCCCTCAAGGCATTGCCGGTATTCAGATTCTGTGGAGCTCCAGGGGTTTCCGTCCATCAGAAAGGGAGGCGTTTTCGTTCTCAAGCATGGTTTTGCTGGAAATCACTGCGGTTCCTTTTTCCGCGTCACTGATGTCAAAATACCTGTGCGCGGCTCTTTTGATATGCTCCCGGGTGATGGCCAGCAGCGAAGCCTTGAACGCCTGCCGTTTATCATCGGACAGGTTCATCAGAAGTCTGTAATAGGCTTTAAGGGATGCCGGGCCTTCGGTTTCAGGCCTGTCGATATCAGCACAAACCTGCAGCACCGCCTCTTTTATGTCGTCATCTGAATAGTCTCCCGACTTGATGTAATCACAGGCTTTGGCATACACCTCGATGGTCCGGGTTATATTCGGGTCCCTGTAGGAGCCGAAGGAGAAAATGCCCTCCTCTGTGTTGTACAGGGCGAATCCTCCGTATGCACCCCCTTTCTCCCGGATTTCCTTGTGCAGATAAAGGGAGCGGAGCAGCTTGCTGATTACAGCCAGTGCAGGTGCGTCTTCATGTGTGAGCCGTACGGTGTGAAAGGCCTGTCCCACAAAGGATACGGATGTATTTGTGCTCCACCCTTCATACGGCATCTCACTGTCAATGGCTAAATCCTGAAGCTCAAAAAGATCCGTTTGCGCCGGGTCAAGATTTTTTTCAATGGAGGCGATTCTTTGATCGGCCCGCCTGATGGCGTCTTCATCTCCGACTGCTGCCGGTTTCAGGTTCCCTTTTGTGAAAACGGCTGCTGCAATTTTTTCAAGGTCCTTTTCCAGGGCTTCAAAGCTGTAGGAGCCTTTTTCTATTCTTTCGACAAGATCTTTGATAAACTTGTACTGGGAGATTCCGTTCCATATTTCGCTCATGTGTGACACAGGGCTCAGCCTCCTGGCAGCAAGAAATATGGCGTACCTGTGTCCGTTGCCGACAATCGAGGATTCAAGCTGTGCCCTGTACTGGTACAGGAGGTTTTTCAGCCTAGTATGGTCGGAAAAGTCCCTTTCCAGAACGAGTTCTCCCATTATGTCGAACATTGGATCCACGTTTTCGCAGAGAGCTTTTCCCTGGAATGTCAGAAAAGCCATGCAGTCTCCGTTGTCTGAAAACTTTTTTCCCGCATGGGGTGCTATCGCGACACCGCCGGTGTAAAGGTCCATGAGCTCCGCCATTTCAGCGTAGTCCCGTTTGCGGGTGCCTGAACCCGTGAAGGCGGTGCAGAAAAAAGGTACAAGGGAAAGCAGTTCTTTTTCAATACTGCCTGTTCCGGCCGGGCAGGTAAAGTAGATTATTCCTGACGTGGATTTTTTGTAGAACGTGCTCAGTTCGGCACCCTTGAATGTGTCCGGCTGGATGGTTTCCACTTGCGGGGGTACGTCATTGAGTTCAAGTGTCGGCAGGCAGGCTGTATCCTCTTCCTTTTCCTGCAGCTCGGCCAGGGCTTTTGCATCCTGTCTTATTTTTTCAATCTCTTTGCTGTCGAGCCGTTTTAAAATATCCGCCAGTTCCTGTTTTTCTCTTTCAGCCTCCCTCTTTTCCATGGCCTGGTCCGGGGCCAGGGTGAAAAGAACCCTGTGGGGATTGTCAATGAAGTATTCCCGGATTTTGCTTTCCAGAAATCCCCCGTCTTCCACAAGTTCTTTGAGTTTTTCAAGGTCTTTGTCAAAATTGATGCAGTCCACAGGGTCCCCCTGGTGTATCCAGGGACTTGAGAAGGTGAGAAGCAGTTTTATTCCGTACGGGTACGGTGTGTTGGTTTTCTCTTTTCTGTAAAACTCTATCTGGTGTACGGCCGACTTTACGGAACGTTTGTCGATTCCTTTTGAGGCAAGCTTTTCAAGTGTGTTGAAAATCAGTTCCTCCATGGGTCTGATGCTGTCTTCGGATATCTCCTTGAGTCCGCAGGAGAACATCGTGTCCCGCAGATCAGCATCAAATCCGCATGTGTCGCTCAACGCGGACCCCAGCCCGGAATCTATAAGTGCTTTGCGCAGGGGGGAAGAGGCGTTTCCCAGGAGGACTTCCTCGAGAACTGTCAGTACCATTATTTCAAAAGAGTCTCTGATATCTGTCCCAAGCCATGCCACACAAGCCTGATATTTTTTCGCCGGGTCTTCGTCCCCGGACAGGGGATAGTGAAACGTCGCCTCTCTGGGTTTGCTCCATCTGGGCTGGGGGCGTACCGAGGTGTCCATCTCCTTGTACCCGAATCTTGACAGCACTTTCCCGTTTATGAATTTCAGGTGGTCTTCAAGGTCGAATGACCCGTATGTGTAAAAGAAGGCGTTGGACGGGTGGTAATATTTTGAATGAAAGCTGATAAGGTCCTGATGTTTAAGGGTCGGGATTTCAGAAGGCTCTCCTCCTGAATTGCAGCAGTAGGTTGTGTCCGGATACAGGGCTTTGAGCAGGGACCGGCCCATCACTTCCCTTGGCGATGACATGGCCCCTTTCATTTCATTGTATACAACCCCCTTGTAAACAAGGTCCATTTCGTCTCCGGACTCGTGGATATCCAGCCTGTGCCCCTCCTGCTTGAAGCTTAACTCGTCGAGCTTCGGGAAAAATGCGGCATCCAGGTAAACATCCATAAGGTTGTAGTAATCTTTACGATTGCTGGTGGCAAAAGGATACATCGTCCAGTCGGATGAGGTCAGGGCATTCATGAAGCTTGAAAGTCCGCGTTTGAGCATCGAGAAAAAGGGGTCTCTCACATCGAACTTTTCAGACCCGCACAGAACGGTGTGTTCAAGAATATGGGCCACTCCGGTGGAGTCTTCCGGCACGGTCCGGAACATCACTCCGAACGTGTTTTCCCGGTCATTGTTTTTAATGTGGATGTGTACGGCACCTGTGGGTTCATGCTCAAGTTTGTAAATCACCGAATCGATCTGTTCAATGGGTTCTATGCTCTTTACGATATATCCGTGAAGCCTGTCGCCTGTTTTCATTCAAGATTCCTGTTGATGGGATGTTAAACCGCTTTGTATACGCCTCTTTTTACCTTCTCTATGCGACCGATCTTGTCCAGCCGGTAAATGATGTTCCTGAGCTTTTTGTCATCGTACCCGCTTTTTGCCTTTAATGTTTTGAAGTTGGTTCCTTCCGGAAATTCGGTAATGATTTCAAGAACAATATCAGACGCGCTTTTTTTGCTCTTTTCCCTCTTCTCTTTTGTTCTCGGCCTTTCAGGGGCCCTTTGATAAACCAGAGCCTCCAGTTTGTCAAGTCTTTTGTGAAGTTCTCTGAGCTCCGACCCGGAAGGGATTTCAAGCCTGTCTAGTAATGTCCTGATTACCCCTTCCCAGCTGATACGCTGCTCCTGATTTTCCGTCATGATAATCCTCCGTTTTAAGCTTTACAAGAAGTGATAAAAGCACCATGATTAACATACTGAAAAATAAGTGTTTTTCAGGTTTGGTGATTGCGGTAGAATGTATTTCGTTCCGGCTGTCTTTTTATGTAACAGCGAAGTTGATTCTTATCGCAATTTGAAGTATACAATCATATCTAACTTATGGGAACAATAAAAGTCAAGTAGCAATTGCACTGAATGGTAAAGTTCAAGTAAAATATGAAGAAAAAAACAGAGCTCCTGATAAAAAAGATCAAAAAGCTTCAGGGAGACCCTCATTCAGTTGCTTTGGGCATGGCAATCGGTGTTTTTGTTGGTGTCACTCCTACCATTCCGCTGCACACGGTTATTGCGGTGGCCATGGCCTACATCCTGAAGTGCAGCAAACCTGCGGCTGCATTAGGGGTGTGGGTCTGCAATCCTTTTACAGTGGTTTTTTTTTACTTTGCAAGTTATAAAGCCGGTGTTGCTCTGTTCGGAGAAACTCTCACGGATGCGGACACGGTGAGAGCTTTCGTGGAAAACATTGAAAAGGATATCGGCATCCATGACAGAATCGTGTATTTTGCAGAGTTCATCAGGACAAGGCTGAAACTCTTTTTCATCATGCTGGCAGGCGGTTTCGTTCTGGGAATTCCTGCCGGAGTGATATCTTACTTCCTCACAAAGGATTTAATCATCAAAGCCAGGACAGCAAAAGCAAAAATAAGTTCCAGGAGAGCAAAGAATGACCCATCCGGCAAAGATTCTTAAAGCAAACAGGAGGTTTGCTGAAAAAAAACTGGGGCAGAATTTTCTGGCAGACCCGTCATCCGCGGAAATGATCGTGCGCAGTGCAGGCATCTGTTCCGGGGAAACCGTGGTGGAGATAGGTGCGGGGCTTGGCGCAATTACCATCGAAGCAGCCCGGAAAGCGGAAAAAGTAATAGCGGTTGAGAAAGACAGGAACCTGGTCCCGCTTCTGGAAAAGGAGATTGAAATATCAGGTGTAAAAAATATCGAGGTCATATGCGCGGACGTTATGGATATGGATTTCGGGAAAATCCAGGGATCAAAAGAGCTTGTCATTCTTGGGAATCTTCCTTATAATATTTCTTCCCAGGTGCTGTTCAGGCTGGTAGAGAACCGGAGATTTTTGAAAAGGGCGGTCCTTATGTTCCAGAAAGAGCTTGCCGAGCGGATAACCGCCCGGCCGGGCGGTAAAAATTACACCAGGCTGTCTGCAGTAATGAATTACTGCAGTGAGACGAAAAAAGTGGCCGACCTGAGACCGGATCTTTTCTTCCCCAAGCCGGGGGTCAGCTCAAGAGTGGTTAATATATCCTTTTTCCCGCCGGTGCTTGACCCCGAGAGGGAGGTTCTTTTTTTCAGGATTATCAAGGCTGCATTTTCCAAACGGCGCAAAACCCTGAGAAACGCCCTGGCCGGTGATGAGCTGGGCATAAACAGACAGCAGGCGGAAAAATGGCTGGCCGATTCCGGGATATCCCCTGAAAGACGGGCGCAGACCGTGAATACTGAAGAATTTCTGACTCTTTTGGACAATTTCCACACAGGCTCGATTGTTAGGGGGTAAAGATGGTCAACAGCCGAATGAACATAGACGATCTCATTGAAATCGTTGCCGATGGCGGCAAGGTGAAAACCGGGGTTGACGTTTTCAATTCCCACGGTGTTCTTCTTCTGGACAAGAATGTTGTTGTGGACCGGACCAAGACCCTGGAAATTCTGAAGGATAACGGGGTCGGGTCGGTGCCTCTCAGCTCGTCAAAGGACAGCGGGGTATGGGACAAAAGCGGCAATCCGGTAAAGATGAACAGGGAGAGCATTCATGAGCCGGACGAAAGCCGTGAAGATGAACAGACCGCGAAACCCCCTTCGGCCGGGGAGATTGAGAAGAAGCTCTATGAAATAGAAGAGCTGAAAAAGATTGCACAGGTCAAGTATGATGAGGCAAAGACCAGTATCAGAAAAGTGCTCGGTGACATCCGTGACTCCGGGGGAGCTTTCGACTACGATGAGGTGTCGCAGAGCGTAGGGGAAATGGTTGAGTTCCTGACTGTGAACGACAATCCCTTTTCCTATCTTACCAAAGAAATTTTCACCTATGATGATTACCTCTACAACCATTCCGTTAATGTCTGCACCATAGGTACGGCTATACTCCACCGGTTTAATACCCATTTCAGCAGATCGTTTAACGATTTTCTCGATTCAGGCAGCCGTGCGGCGAGGAGTCCTTTTGAAAAAGAGCCCGAGAGCACGGACGACTTTGTCTTTTTCCAGAAAGAGGAAATTCGGGATATCTCGCTTGGCTTTTTTCTTCACGATCTCGGCAAGGTAATGGTTTCAGAAGAGATTTTGAATAAAAACGGCTCGCTTTCCGGTGTTGAGTTCGACGAGGTGAAGAAACATACATTTGAATACGGGGTCGGGGTGCTGGAAAAAAACCGGATTAAAAACAGCGTGCTTTACAATATTGTCAAGTATCATCATGCCCCCCTGTTCAAAGGGGAGGATCGCTGCTATCCAGGGGAAAAGCAGGCGGGTGAAATTCCGGTGTATGTAAAAATCTGCAAGCTTGCGGATATGTATGACGCCATGACTTCCAAGCGGTGCTACAAAGAGGCGTTTAACCCCATAAACGTGGTCACCGAGCTTTTCCGGAAATACGCCAGGAAGAACCGGATTCTCCAGTTTCTCCTGCATTCCTTTGTCAAGAGCATCGGAATTTATCCTCCCGGAAGCATTGTTTTCATGAGAAACGGCCAGATGGCCTATATCCTTGAAAGCAGCGGTCCGCTGGTGCTGCCTTTTACCGACGGAGACCAGGCCCCCCTTTCGGCAAAGCCGGACCCGCTTGATATATCAGATTCCCAAAATCAGGAATCGATTCAGATCGATCACAGAAGAAGTGTTCAGACACCGGCTGAAGTCTATGACATGCTCCCCTCATACATAAAAGAAGTCGTTTCCAAAAGTGCGGATTGACAACTTTGCCCCGATTGTCTAAAAATGCTTGTTATCGGATGAAAGATCACAGTATGACATGATAAAACAAAAGGACTTTTTTTATGATAAAAGCGAACGAGAATTACGGAAAACTCAAGGCGTCATACCTTTTTTCGGATATCCGGAAAAAGGTGGATAAATACCAGCAGGAGAACCCGGACAAAACCATTATAAGGCTCGGGATCGGGGATGTGACAAGGGCGCTGCCCCGCGCCTGCATCAGTGCTTTTCACCAGGGAGTCGATGAGATGGCTTCCGATGCTACATTCAAGGGATACGGCCCTGAAAAGGGGTATGAGTTTCTCAGGGAAAAGATCGCCCGGTTTGATTTCAACTCCAGGGGCGCGGATATATCGCCGGATGAAATTTTCATAAGCGACGGGTCCAAATGCGACACCGGCAACTTCCAGGAGCTTTTCGCCACGGATATAAAAGTGGCCATTCCCGATCCTGTTTATCCGGTGTATCTCGATTCCAACATCATGGCAGGGAGAACGGGTGAATTTGAAAACGGACGGTACCAGGGGATCCATTACCTCGAATGTACACCGGAAAACGGGTTTCTGCCCGAACCGCCCGCTGAAAACGTCGATCTGATCTATCTCTGCTTTCCCAACAATCCCACCGGTACCACCGCCACCAAAGCGGATCTGAAAAAATGGGTGGATTATGCAAGGGAAAACAGGGCCCTGATTCTTTTTGATGCGGCGTATGAAGCCTTTATCCGGAACCCTGACATTCCCCGGTCCATATACGAGGTCGAAGGAGCAAAAGAAGTGGCTGTGGAATTCAGGAGCTTTTCAAAGCTTGCCGGTTTCACCGGCACCAGGTGCGCCTTCACGGTTGTTCCTAAAGAATGCATGATATACAGCGCCAACGGAGAAAAGATTTCGTTGAACGCCCTTTGGGACCGTCGGCAGAGCACCAAGTTCAACGGGGTTTCGTACCCGGTGCAGAAGGCGGCCGAGGCGGTGTACTCAAATGAGGGTCAAAAACAGGTCAAAGAACTTGTCTCCTACTATCTGGAAAACGCAGACATTGTAACAGGCGCCATGGAGTCTCTCGGGTTTGATTATGTCGGCGGCCTGGACTCTCCGTACATATGGATTGACGGCGCAGGCAGGGATTCATGGGAGTTCTTCGACATGCTGCTTACCAGCGCGGGCGTGGTGTGCACTCCCGGTGCAGGGTTCGGAAAGTGCGGCACTCGATATATCAGGATCAGCGCCTTCAACAGCAGGGAAAATGTGGAAGAGGCCATGAAGCGTCTCAAAGAGGCGATCTGATGGATCATTTTTTCCAGGTCCGGTCCCTTGAAAAGGTTCTGGAGTACGCAGAGCACTTTCCGGTCAAAGACAGTGAGGCTGTTCCGCTGGAAGAGGCCCCTGGCAGGGTCCTTGCCGGAAATATAGTGTCAGCGGAGAGTGTTCCCGGATTCAGGCGGGCCACCATGGACGGGTATGCGGTTTTTTCAGGCTCCACATTCGGGGCGTCCGAAACAAGTCCTGCATGGCTGGAAATAGTCGGCAGCATCCGGATGGGGGAGATCCCCGGGTTTGAGCTTGCCCCCGGGACGGCGGCGGAAATTTCCACTGGAGGTATGCTGCCGGCGGGTGCGGACAGCGTGGTCATGATTGAGCATACCGAGCAGGTCGATGACCGGTCGGTGGAGGTGTACAAGAGTGTGGCTCCTCTGCAGAACGTGATTGATGCATCCGAGGATTTTGCCGAAGGTGAGACCGTTATTGAAAAGGGCATGCTGATCCGGCCTCAGGAGGCGGGCCTCATGGCGGCACTCGGGTATTCGCAGGTGAATGTTCACCGCAGGTGCAAGGTCGGGATTATCTCCACCGGGGACGAGATCGTGCCGGTGGATAAAAAAACCGTGCCCGGACAAATCAGGGATATGAACTCGTATACCCTTGCCGGGCTGGTATCTGAAACAGGAAATATCCCCCGCATTTACGGCATTGTGGAAGACAGCCCCGAGGCCCTTTACAGGACCTGCAAAAAGGCTGCCGAAGAAACGGACATGGTTATGGTGTCAGGAGGGTCTTCCGTGGGCACCCGGGATTTCACAATCGAGGTATTCGAATCCCTTGCAGGGACCGATATCCTTGTTCACGGGGTTTCCATAAGCCCGGGCAAGCCCACGATTCTGGCAAAGTCCGGAGCAAAGCCACTTTGGGGGCTGCCCGGCCAGGTGACCTCGGCAATGGTGGTGTTTAAAATAGTGGCGGCTCCTTTCCTGAACCGTATCAGCGGACATCGGGTATATGTGCAATACGGGCTGAAATTCCGTGCTCAACTTACCAGGAACCTGTCATCGGTTCAGGGAAGACGCGAGTTCGTCCGGGTGAAGCTGACCACACGGGCAAACGGTGTAAAAGCTGAACCGGTTCTTGGGAAGTCCGGCCTGATCAGAACCATGGTTAAAGCGGACGGGCTCCTTGAAATCGGGGAAAATGAAGAGGGCCTGAAAAAAGGGACGCTTGTGGATATTATTCCGATTTAGCCGGCATACAGGAGAGGATTAAATGAGCCGCAATATTTATTTGAACATGAAAAGCATGGAAGAGGCAGGCAAGGTGCTTTTTGATACGTTCGGCACTTTAAAGACCGGAGGCGAAAATATCCGGACGGTGGATTCCGTTGGAAGAGTCCTGGCTGAGCCTGCGTTTGCCGCGGTTTGCTCGCCTAACTTTCATGCAGCCGCCATGGATGGGATTGCCGTGGACGCGGCCTTCACCTTCGGTGCCTCTGAAGAGGCTCCAAAGCAGCTGGTCATGGGAAAAGACGCATTCTGGGTAAATACCGGACATGTGATGCCGGACAATACAAACGCAGTTATCATGATCGAACACCTCAACCCGGTGGATGATCTTTCGGTTGTCATCGAGGCCCCTGCTTTCCCATGGCAGAACGTGAGAAAAATGGGAGAGGATATTGTGGCCACCGAACTTCTGTTCCCAAGGGGTGCCCGGATTGATTCCTACGCCGTGGGGGCTCTGATGTCCGGCGGAGTGTTCAGGGTGAACGTCATGAAGAAGCCCAGGGTTCTGATTGTTCCGACCGGATCGGAACTCAGGCAATGGCGGGATGTGGAGGAAAAAGGGCTTGAAGCAGGGGATGTTGTGGAGTCCAATTCAACCGTGCTGGCGGGTCTTTGCAGGGAGTACGGGGCGGTTCCGGAAATTCATCCCATGATCCGCGACGACCTCGATTTTATAACCACGGGTGTCAAGCAGGCTGTCGAGAATAAAAGGGCTGAGATGATTCTAATTATCGGCGGGTCATCCGCGGGTTCCATGGATTTTGCCAGGCCTGTTATCGAAAAACTAGGCACGGTTCTGGTCCACGGAGTGACAATGATGCCGGGCAAGCCCCTGATAATCGGGTCGGTGAACGATCTTCCGGTATTCGGTATTCCGGGTTATCCGGTTTCAGCGATTGTTGCGTTTGAGCAGTTTGCAGGCCCGTTTGCCGCAGGAATGCAGAAATATCCGGAAAAACGCAGGCAAACCGCCACAGTTACACCGGCAAGGAAGATTCCGTCCAAACTGGGCCAGGAAGAGTTTCTGCGGGTGAAAATAGGTTCGGTGGACGGGCGTTTGATAGCCTCCCAGCTTCCCAGGGGAGCAGGGAGCATAACAACAATTACCGAAGCGGACGGTATCATACGGATAACCGCAGACCGGGAGGGTGTGTCCAGGGACGAGCCTGTGGAGGCTGAACTGATAAAGTCCCTGTCCGCCATTGAAAATACCGTGGTGGTCACGGGTTCCCACGACAATACCCTGGATGTGCTGTCGGATCTGGTCAGGCGTTCGGACACGGGAATCAGCCTGTCATCCACCCATGTGGGGAGTATGGGCGGTATCATGGCGCTGAAGAAAGGTACATGCCACATGGCCGGGATTCACCTTCTCGATCCGGAAAAGGGGTCGTACAATGTTTCGTATATTGAAAAATACCTGAAGGGTGAAAGGGTCGAGCTTGTGAACCTTGTGATGAGGGATCAGGGGCTTATGGTTCCTGCCGGCAATCCCAAGGGAATCAAAGGGCTTTCCGACCTGAAGCGGAAGGATCTTTTCTTTATCAACCGGCAGCCGGGCTCAGGCACCCGTATTCTCCTTGATTACAGGCTGGGGGAGCTGAACATGGACCCTCGGGAAATTAAAGGTTATGAAAACGAGGAATATACTCACATGTCCGTAGCCGCAGCAGTGCTGTCAGGAAGGGCGGATGCCGGACTCGGCATTAACGCTGCCGCAAGGGCGCTCGGACTCGATTTCATCCCGGTTGTCACGGAACAGTACGATCTCGTGATTCCGGAACGATTCATACACACCGATAAAATCCGTGCGGTACTTGAAACCATAAAATCCGAGCGTTTCAAACACGCGGTCCTGGCCCTAGGAGGGTACGGCACGGAAAAAACCGGAGAATCGGTGTACTCCTCCTGAGGCGGAATCTTCGGACCAAAGGTTAGAGTTTGCGCCTGCCGTCCAGGAAACGTTTGCGGATACGGATAGACTTCGGCGTGACTTCCACCATTTCATCCTCGTTCAGGAAGTTGAGGGCGTGTTCAAGGGTGAGCGGCTTGACCGGAGCGCAGATGGTGCTGTCATCCTTGCCTGAGGCGCGCATGTTTGTCAGTTTTTTCTCCTTGCACGGATTCACCTCCAGATCGTTGTGCTTGGAGTGCTCGCCGATGATCATGCCTTTGTACACAGGTGTGCCTGGCGGGATGATCAGCCTGCCTCTGGGCTCGAGATTGTACAATGCATATGGGACCGCTTTTCCCTGCCTGTCCGATATCAGAGAGCCTGTCCGCCTGGTCGGGAAGTCTCCCCTGTAAGGTTCATATCCTTCGAAGATGGCATTCATGATGCCGGTGCCCTTGGTGTCGGTGAGAAATTCGTCACGGTATCCTATAAGAGCCCTTGACGGTACTGAAAATTCCATGGCCGCCATACCCCGCCGGTTTACAAGGTTGGTGAGCCTGCCTTTTCTCATGGAAAGCTTTTCGGTTACAACACCGGTGAACTCTTCTTCGCAATCCACATACAGAGTTTCCACGGGTTC
>JAWLES010000017.1:0-24791 GCA_041685935.1 Desulfobacteraceae bacterium
CTCCGAAGAGAACTTTCTCGTTCGACTTGCATGTGTTAAGCACGCCGCCAGCGTTCATTCTGAGCCAGGATCAAACTCTCCAGTTTGTATCCTAATCCGGCACCATAACAGTGCCGAAACGTCTCTCTTTATCGACCCGCTTCTTGCTTCATTGACCGGTTTTCAAAGATCAAACCGCTGGTCACAACTCGCTTACCTCTGTGGTGACCAACAAAACCCGAACTATATACACCCCACAAAAAGTTTTGTCAAACAATTTTTAAACTTGTTCGAGAATAATTTTATGGTACCGCTTTTTCCCCGCCCGGAACAGGACTTCTCCGTCCTTGAAATCTTCAAGGGTAATCAGGGCATCCGCCGACTCGATACGACTATCGTTCATGTATCCGCCGCCCTGCTTAATGAGTCTTCTGGCCTCGCTTTTGGATTTGGAAAGCTCTGTATCCACGAACACGTCCACCACGGACAACCCCTTGTCCACATCACCTGAAGTCACTACTGAGGAAGGCACCGACGCTTTGGAGGCATTCACTCCCTTCTTCCTCGGAATCGTGCTGGAAGGAAACAGGTCCGCTTCAATATCCGGGACACCGAACACGGATGCAGTGGCGTCGAATGCTTCGGCTGCATTTTGCTCACCGTGTGCTATGCGTGTTGCTTCATAGGCCAGAACCGCCTTGGCTTTGTTAAGCCCCTCCCCTTTCAGCTCTTTCACCCTGCCGATCTCTTCCATGGGCAGCATGGTAAAAAGCGCAAGGAATCGGTCCACGTCTGCATCATCCGTATTCACCCAGTACTGGTAATATTCGTACGGGGATGTACGCTCCGGATCGAGCCATACAGCTCCTTTATGGGTTTTTCCCATTTTTATTCCGCTGCTGGTTGTGATCAGGGGAAAGGTAATGCCGAATGCCTGCTGATTAAGAGTTCTCCTGACCAGATCGATTCCGGACACAATATTGCCCCACTGATCGCTCCCTCCCATCTGGAGCAGGCAGCCGTACTTTGCGGCAAGCTCCATGAAATCATACGACTGAAGGAGCATGTAGTTGAATTCAATGAAGTTCAGACCATCCTCTGAATCGAGCCTGGCCTTGTAGCTTTCCGCCTTCAGCATTTTATTTACGCTGAAATGCTTCCCCACATCCCGCAGAAAGGTAATATATTCCAGCCCCTCCAGCCAGTCTGCATTATCCAGAAGGAATCCCTTTTCCTCTGAAAAATCAATGAACCGCCCCACCTGTTTCCTGATGCCCTGCTTGTTCTCCTCGATCTGATCTTTGGTGATGATCTGCCTCATCTCGGTCTTGCCGGAAGGATCCCCGATCAGTCCGGTTCCCCCTCCGACAAGGGCGATCGGCCTGTGACCGGCTTTCTGCATATGGGCGAGCGCCATCAGGCAGACAAGGCTTCCCACATGGAGGCTCGAGGCGGTCGGGTCAAACCCGATGTAACAGGTTATACTTTTTTTGGAAAGGTAATCCCTAAGCTCTTCTTCGTGGGTCACATCTTCCACGAAGCCCCGCTCGATCAATATATCAAGAACATTCATACCCGGTTGTCCCTCATCATTTTTTTGTGTACTCAACCGATCTGGTCTCCCTTATAACAACAACCTTTACCTGCCCTGGAAAGGTAAGCTTCTCCTCGATCTGCTCTGCGATTTCCTTGGCCATAAGTGCGGACTTGCTGTCTGAAACTTTGTCGCTTTCCGCTATTACACGGATCTCCCTTCCGGCCTGGATTGCATAGGTGTTCTCGACTCCTTCAAAAGAATTTGCAATGTTTTCAAGATCTTCCAGCCGTTTTATGTAGTTTTCCAGACTCTCTTTTCTGGCACCCGGCCTTGCCCCGGAAAGTGCGTCAGCAGCCTGGACAATGTAGTCGTATACGGTCTCAGGCAATTTGTCTTCATGATGGGCTGCTATTGCATTGACCACTATATCAGCCTCCCCGTACTTGCGGGCAAGCTTGGACCCGATAAGGGCATGCGCACCGTCAACTTCGTGATCAACGGCCTTGCCGATATCATGCAAGAGCCCCATGCGTTTTGCAAGCTTGACATCGAGCCCTAGTTCCGCTGCGATTGTTCCACTCAAAAAAGCCACTTCTATGGAATGCTGTAGCACATTCTGGGCATAACTGGTTCTGAATTTGAGTTTTCCTATCACCCTGATAAGCTCCGGATCAATGCCATGAACACCGAGATCGAAAGCTGCCTGCTCTCCCGCCTCCTTTATAGCCGCATCCACCTCTTCAGAAACACGCTGCACCATGTCCTCTATACGTGCCGGATGAATCCGTCCGTCCGAAATCAGCTTTTCAAGTGACAAACGGGCCACTTCCCTTCTGACCGGATTAAACCCGGAAAGTATGACCGCCTCAGGCGTATCATCAATAATCAGATCAACTCCTGTGGCAGCCTCTATGGCCCTGATATTTCTTCCTTCCCTTCCGATAATGCGCCCCTTCATGTCGTCACCGGGCAGATGGACCACTGATACGGTTCTTTCGGCCACATAATCCCCTGCATACCTCTGAATTGCTGTGGACAGGATTTTTTTGGCTTCTTTATCCGCCT
The DNA here is from genome assembly GCA_041685935.1 of Desulfobacteraceae bacterium. Taxonomy (GTDB): domain Bacteria; phylum Desulfobacterota; class Desulfobacteria; order Desulfobacterales; family Desulfobacteraceae; genus JAIPEK01. The sequence goes on from JAWLES010000017.1 coordinate 2,582, forward strand.
GCTCCCTGGCTTCACTTGTAATCTTTTTCACCAGCTTGGCACCGTCAAGCCTGGCTTCTTCTTCCATGCTTTTCAGAAGAATATCCTTGGCTTCTTCACTGGTCAGTCCGGAAACGCGCTCAAGCTCCTGTTTGGTCTGCTCCAGAACCTGATTATACTTCTTTTCCTTTTCCACGGCGCCGTCAAGCCTGCTTTGCACCTCCCTTTCTTTCCTGGTTATCTCCTGTTCCCGCTTTGCAAACTGCTCTTCCAGTCTGTCGAGCTTCTCGCTTCTGTTGGCAAGCCGCCTTTCCTCCTTCTTCAGCTCAGCCTTTGTTTCCTCGGTTTCCGCATCAAAGGCGCTTTTCATTTCCAAAAGACGGCTCTTGGCTTCAAGCTTTGCTTCTTTCAGCAGGGTTTCCGCCTTTTTCTCGGCCTCTTTTTGAATTCTCTGCTGGTCCTGTTCAAAATCGAACCTTTCCTTTTCGATTCTGCTTTTGACAAAAAAGAAAACAACGCCCGCTGCGATCAGCATACAGCCGATTACTGTGAGTATAACCACATATTCCATCTATTATTCTCCTAAATTATAGTATATCCAGAATTGAACCAGCCGGGCTGCGGGTTCAATAAAAAACGGATGCATAATAGTTGGATAATGATTTGAGACAAGAATGGTGGAAGCCGGGCAAGGAAACAATGAAAGCAGCGGTGTAGCAGTTACCCCCGCCTTGTGCCGTGTTGTGCCGGTCTTTGAACCACCGGTTAAATAAGTGGGTATTCAGTAACACCTTCAGGCTTTTCCTCAATTTAGGAACATGCGCACCAGTGTCAGTGTGAATTCCCGTTCTATGAAGCGTTAGGGCAAAGGCCGTTCTGCAATCACGTACATAGCAGGGGTAACAGCTGTTTGTATTCTTCTATTGTATTCCTTCATCTATCTTTTTCATCAGGGATGAAATCCTCGTTTGAACCTGATCCTCTAGTATTGAATGCTCTTTTTTAAGCTCCCGAAGCTCCCTGGTAAGATCCATGGCCGCCACAAGAAGGATCGCAAGCTTGCTTTTATTTGAGGATTTGTATTTAAACTGTTCCTCAGCTCTGTGAACGTACTCTTTTAAATAGTCCGCCACATCCCACGGGTCTTCAACACTCCCGTCGGGTTTAAAACTGAATTTTTCTCCGAACAATTCAATTGTAACGATTTCATCCAATGACTTCCCTTTTTATCATATAACCACTGATGTTCAACACAAGTGGTTATTGTCCCGACCCTTCTGAAAAGTTATTCAGTTTTGAGAGAAGTCCGTCAATTTTTGACCGGATAACCGCCTGCTGCTCGTTGTATTTTTCTTCGCTCTCGTTCTTGCTGTCAACCTCGGCCTGAAGAGTTTCAACCCTGGATTTCAGTTCCGCATTCTCAGCCTGCAACGAGCCGCAATACTCGATCAAAAGATCTACCTTCTCGTCGATATCATCAAACTTATCATTTACTGTCTCATTATCCAATTCATAACCTCTAAAGCTTAATTTGCAGAATAATTATAATTCATTAGTTTTTCCAAAGTCAAGATAATTAATCAATCAAATGTTTTTAACAGTTTTTCCGCCTGAATCAGCTGCTCACAGGTATTGATTCCCATCATTTCATCCGCATTGTCAGCCTTTACCACTCCGGGTTTTCTCCCTTTTTTTCCGGCAATTTCAATGGCATCGGTGAGGTAATACTCTTTCTGCTTGTTTTCAGATTTAATCATGGGAATGACCTGCTCCAGAAACCCTTTATCAAAGCAGAATATGCCCGTATTAACCAGCTTCACGCTTTTCTCCCATTCGTCGGCATCAGCCTCCTCGCGTATACAGGTAATCCTGCCGGCATCATCGAGTATGATCCGCCCATACCCTGTCGGGTTTGCCACCTGGGCGGCAAGCACGGTAAGTGTATTATTGTCGCGCTCATGAGAATCTATCAGTTGGCGCAATGTCTTTTCACGAATCAGCGGGACGTCCCCGCACATGACAAGAACACGGTTTATATCCCCATCCAGCAGGGGAAGCGCTTCCTTCACCGCATCCCCGGTTCCCAGAAGATTCTCCTGAAGTACATACTTGACATTGAAACGCCTTGAAACCTCTTTTTTTACTTTTTCAGCCTGGTGGCCGACAACAATATAAACCGACTCACCAGCCAATGCTACTGCGGATTCGGCAACATACTCTATCATGGGCCTGTTATTCACTTTATGCAGCACCTTGGGTAAATCCGACTTCATCCTGGTTCCCTTGCCTGCAGCCAGAATCACAACCCCCAAACCTGTCTTCTTCATCTTTTGTAAAAATATCCCCGCGTGTAAAAAAAGAGGGGGTGCCCCATTTCAAGAAGCACCCCCTCCAGGATTAATCATAACGATGCCAAGGCTTTCAGCACCGCTGCACCATTTCCGTCGACTCAGGCCTACCTTGCTCCGGCAACTTCAAGCCTGTGCAGCGCACGCCTAAGAGCAGCTTCAGCCCGGAAATCGTCAATGTCGTCCGACTTATCCGACAACCTTTTTTCAGCCCGCTCTTTTGCCTTTTTTGCCCGTTCAACCTCAATATCCTTTCTCCGTTCGGCGGATTCAGCCAGAATCGTAACCTTGGTAGGCAAGACTTCGGCAAAACCGCTGTTAATGAAAAGATACCGCTCTCTTCCGCTTTCATCTTTATAACGAAGCGCCCCGATTTTCAGGGAAGTGAGAAACGGAGTATGCCCCTTAAGCGGTCCAAACTCCCCCTCGGTACCGGGAGCCACAACGCTCTGAACTTCTTCGCTGACGACTGCTTTATCAGGGGTGACCACTTCAAGAACGAATTTCTCAGTCATAATGTCCCCCTATGATTTATGCCTTGGCCTTTTCTGCTTTTTCTCTTGCTTCCTCGATTGAGCCTACCATGTAAAAAGCGCTTTCAGGAAGGTCGTCATGCTTTCCGTCAATGATCTCCTTGAAAGATCGTACAGTATCCTCAACCTTTACAAACTTCCCTGGCATGCCGGTGAAGGTTTCAGCAACATGGAAGGGCTGGGACAGGAATCTTTGCAGCTTTCTCGCCCGCTGTACGGTAAGCTTGTCTTCGTCGGAAAGCTCATCCATACCAAGGATTGCGATGATATCCTGCAGCTCCTTGTACTTCTGGAGCGTTTTCTGCACCGTCCGTGCAACTTCGTAGTGCTCTTCACCGATGTATGCTGCGTCAAGAATTCTGGACGTGGAATCCAGCGGGTCGACAGCCGGGTAAATACCAAGCTCTGCAATCTGCCTTGAAAGAACAACCGTTCCGTCCAGATGGGCAAAAGTTGTTGCCGGTGCCGGGTCGGTCAGGTCGTCTGCAGGCACGTAAACACACTGTACCGCTGTAATCGAGCCTTTATCGGTTGAAGTGATCCGCTCCTGGAGCTCGCCGAGATCAACCGCAAGAGTCGGCTGATAACCAACCGCGGACGGCATACGGCCGAGTGTTGCGGAAACTTCCTGGCCCGCCTGGGTAAACCGGAATATGTTGTCAATGAACAAAAGCACGTCCTGGCCTTCTTCATCCCGGAAGTACTCTGCACAGGTCAGGGCGGAAAGGGCAACCCTTGCACGGGCTCCCGGCGGCTCCGTCATCTGTCCGTAAACCAGCGAACATTTGGGAAGAACCCCTGAATCCTTCATCTCGTGATACAGGTCGTTTCCTTCACGGGTTCGCTCTCCGACCCCTCCGAAAACGGATATACCGCCGTGCTGCATGGCGATATTGTTTACCATCTCCATCATGATAACTGTTTTTCCGACTCCCGCACCCCCGAACATCCCCATTTTACCGCCCCTGGGGAACGGTACGAGAAGGTCGATTACCTTGACGCCGGTCTCAAGAACCCGCACACTTGTGTCCTGCTCGGTAAAACCGGGGGCGAGCCGGTGGATGGATCTCATCTTTTCCTGGCTTACCGGTCCGAGCCCGTCAACGGGTTTTCCCACAACATTGAGAACCCTGCCGAGGGATGCTTCACCAGTGGGCATCTGTATGGGTTTTCCGGTATCCTTCACAGGCATGCCTCTCTGGAGACCGTCGGTTACGTCCATACCGATACAGCGGACGATGTTGTCTCCAAGATGCTGTGCAACCTCAATAACCAGGTTATCCTCTTCATCGTTGATCGCGGGGTTGGTGATGGTTAAGGCAGTCAGAACCGCGGGCAGTTTCCCGGGTTCGAACTCCACGTCAACAACAGCACCGAGAACCTGTACTATCTTTCCTATATTTTGTTCAGCCATTTAATTATTCCTCCTGTTAAAGCTGTTTTTGTATATCATCCGATCGATCTATCCTTTGAGAGCTTCCGCACCGCCGACAATATCCATGAGTTCGGACGTGATTGATGCCTGTCTTGCTTTGTTGTACAGCGTCTGCAGTTCATCTATCATATCCTTGCATGCGTTGGTGGCATTCTCCATGGCCTTCATCCTGGCGGCATGCTCACTGGTGGAAGTCTGCAAAAGGGCATCATATATCTGGATATATATGTTCTTCGGCAGCATGGCCCCCAGCAAAGCATCTGTTGAAGGTTCACATATGTGCTCTGCAAGAAACTCCGTCTCACCGGATTCTTCACTGTCTGAAACGTCGGCCATTTCCGCAAGAGAAGGGATCGGCAGTATCTGCTTGACCACCGGCACCTGTCTTGCCATACTCTGAAACTCGGAATAGACCAGATATACTTCATCAACAGTTCCTTCAAGGAAACTGTCAATCAGCTTCTGTCCCGAGGTTGATGCCACATTGAAATCAAATTTGCCTCCTACGACACCAATGTATTTTTCAGCCACCGTTATGCCGCTCTTTCTTGCAAAATCCCCTCCTTTTTTTCCAAAGCAGGTCATGGAAACCGATTTGTCTTTCAGCTCCTCTTTAATAAACGAATCCGCTTTTTCAATCAGGTTGAGGTTAAATCCGCCGCACAATCCCCTGTCTGAAGTACAGAGAACGACATTGGCGGTTTTGCTCTCTTCCTTGGGAATCAGAAGAGGGCTTGCATCTTCTTCGGCTTTTCCTGCAACGCTTCCCAGGACCTCGGCAAACTTCGACGCATAGGGTTTAAATGCCTCCATATCCGACTGGGCACCCGTAAGCTTCGAGGTGGCAACCATTTTCATCGCAGAGGTGATCAGTTTTGTCTTTTTAACGCTTGTAATCTTGGTCTTAACTTCTTTTAACGTTGCCATAATCTAACCCTTTCAAGCCTATTATCACCAGAAACAATACCCGAAAAACAAGGGATCATAATGAGCCCTCAAATTCCTGAGCATAGGCGTCAAGAGCCTTTTTAAGCTTATCTTCCAGTTCATCCGTCAATTCTTCCTTTTCGGCCAGCTCTTTAAAAATTTCCGGATGCTTGTTCTCAATGAACTGGTAAAGCCCCTGCTCATACTTGGTGATTGCATCTATGGGATATGTGTCCAGGTACCCTTTTGTTCCTGCATAGAGAACCGCAACCTGCTTTTCCATGGAAAGTGGCTGATACTGGGGCTGTTTCAAAAGCTCCACAAGCCTTTCACCCCTGGTCAGCTGCTTCTGGGTTGCTGCATCAAGGTCGCTTCCGAATGCTGCAAAGGCCTCGAGTTCACGATACTGGGCAAGATCGAGCCTCAGTGTACCTGCAACCTTTTTCATGGCCTTTACTTGGGCGGAGCCGCCGACCCTGGAAACCGAAAGGCCGACATCGATTGCCGGCCGCACACCTGCAAAGAACAGGTCTTTGTCAAGGTAGATCTGACCGTCGGTAATCGAGATAACGTTTGTCGGAATGTACGCTGACACGTCCCCTTCCTGTGTCTCGATGATGGGAAGTGCGGTAAGGGAGCCTGCGCCGAGCTCATCGTTCATTTTGGCTGAACGCTCAAGCAGGCGGGAATGGTTGTAGAAAATGTCACCGGGATATGCTTCACGTCCCGGAGGTCTTCTAAGGAGAAGTGAAACCTGGCGATAGGCAGCAGCCTGCTTGGAAAGGTCGTCATAAATTATCAGGGCATGCTCGCCTTTATCCCGGAAGTACTCACCGATTGCGCATCCGGCATAAGGAGCAAGATACTGCATTGAAGCCGGGTCACTTGCGTTGGCTGCCACAATGGTAGTATACTCAAGCGCACCGTGCTCTTCAAGCGCGGCTGCAACCTGTGCAACAGTTGATTTTTTCTGTCCGCAGGCCACGTAAATACACTTTACATCCGTATTTTTCTGGGCGATGATCGCATCCACCGCAATAGCGGTTTTCCCGATCTGGCGGTCACCGATAATAAGCTCGCGCTGCCCCTTGCCGACGGGGGTCATGCCGTCAACAGCCTTGGCGCCCGTATAACATGGTTCATGAACGGATTTTCTGGCAATAACACCGGGTGCCACCATCTCCATTGTTCTCGATTCCTTGGAATCAATCGGCCCTTTGCCGTCCACCGGCTCACCAACCGTAGTGATTACCCTTCCGAGAACGCTTTCCCCCACCGGTACCTCGGCAATCCGGTCTGTACGCTTGACGATATCCCCCTCTTTGATTTTCTCAGCCTCGCCGAGCAGGGCGACACCGACATTGTCCTCTTCAAGGTTCAGTGCAAGCCCGAGCATTCCACCGGAAAACTCAACAAGCTCAAGCATCTTCACTTTTTCAAGACCGTAGACCCGGGCGATGCCGTCACCTGCAGAGAGAACAACACCGGTTTCACTCAGATCCACTTCCGTATCAAAACCTTTAATCTGATCCTTTATGATTTGGCTTATTTCTTCAGCTTTAATTTCCATTAGACACTCTCACCCCTTTTTAAAGATTCTTTCATATTGGTAAGTTGAGTTTTTACACTGCCGTCCAGTACAAGATCCCCGATTTTCGTAACAACACCGCCGATCAATTCAGGGTCCTTCTCAACATCCAGAACAATTTTTTTACCGATTTTTCCGGCCAGCGCTTCTTTTATCTTTTCCACGGATTCCGAAGAAAGGTCGGTTGCGGAAACCAGCGAAGCGTGCACAATTCCTTTAAGCTCATCTGCAAGCCGGCTGTAGAATTCGGAGATGTCACGCAGAAAAGCGATTCTTCCCTTGTCAAAAAGAAGGATGAGGAAAGATTTCATGATATCCGACAAATCGGTCTTTTCAAGAACTGCATTCAGCACTTTCTTTCTGTCGTTCTTGTTGAACAGCGGATTGGTCAGCGCCTTTTCAAGTTCCGGACTCCCGTCCATCAGGCTTACAACTTCCCCGAGTTCCTTTCGGTAGTCCTCAGCTTTTCCGTCCTCCTTGCCGATGAGCAACAACGCCTTGGCATAACGCCTTGAAACAGCTAAATTTTTCATTATGCCACCACCTTTTTCAAGTATTCGTCAACAAGCCTGTCCTGATCCTCACTTGCAATGGATTGCTTCACAAGAGTTTCAGCTTCCGCAACCGCTTTTTCGACTATTTCATTTTTCAATGCGGTTTTAGCGGCTTTGAATTCCTGCTCGATATTCCGCTTCGCAAGCTCTTCGAGTTTGGTGGCCTGTTCCTGAGCCTCGGCAATAATCCTTCTCTTGGCTTCTTCCCCCTGTCTGACATAATCATCCAGAATACGGTTCGATTCCTCATTCAAATTCTTCAGCCTGCTTTCATATTCCGCAAGCTCTTTTTCCGCATTCTTCTTTTTCTTCTCAAGGTCGGTGAGTTCATCTTCAATCCCCTTCCGGCGGGATTGAAAAAACTCCTTGACCGGCTTTTTAGCAAGCAAAAACAGAACGGCTACAAGAAGGCCGAAGTTCAGCACCTTATACGTGTCAATGGAATGCCATTTCGCGACCTGCTCGCCATGTTCTCCTCCGCCTCCGGCGGCCCAGGCAAACGTACCGAAACAAACCAGGAGTGCTGCAAACGAGACCAGTTTCATCAAACTTGCGGTTTTCAGAAATTTATTCATCAGCAAGCCCTCCCCAGAATTTTTTCACCTATCTGTTTTGCATAGGTATCGACTTCCTTTTCAAGCTCACTCCTGGCCTTTTCAGTCTCTTTCGAAACCTGCTGTTTAATTTCAGCAAGCCTTGCCTGAGCTTTTTTGTTGATCTGATCAATGATTTCCTTTTCCTCATTCGAGGCCTCTTCAATATAGGCCTCTTTCTTTTTCAGCCCCTGTGACCGGGCTTCTTTCAAACCGTTCTTGTAAGCATTATCCTTTTCAGTCACCTCTTTTGAAAGGTTACTGATACCGTTTTCAAGGCTGTTAACCTTTTCTTTACGCTGGATAATGATATTACGGATGGGTTTAAAAAAAACCAGGTTGAGCACCCAGAGCAGAACAAGGAAATTGATCATCTGAATTATCAGCGACAAATCAGGAATCACTTTTATCATACATTTCCCTCCGCCAGTTAATAGTTGTCATTAATACCTGCTACCTACCTTTTATCTCTAGAGGCTGCCGTATACACCACTCAGCCTTTATAATACGCGGAACTCAATTTGACTACCATCAAGACGTGAATTTGTCAATATCCAAATACATAATAATTGATTCAGGCGGCAATATGCTTTCGCATGCTGATGTTCAGCAGTATCCCGAACCCTACCATATTGGTGATTACAGATGAGCCGCCATAACTGACAAGGGGCAGAGGAACGCCCACAACAGGCATAAGCCCCATTACCATACCCATGTTAATGAATATCTGCCAGAAAATCATGGCGGTTATGCCGAAAGCAAGTATGGAGCCGAACATATCCCTGCAGCAGTAGGAGATATTAAGCCCCCAGAACAGCATCAGAAAGTACAGGACAATAAGCACAAAACAGCCGGCGAAGCCCCACTCCTCAGCCAGTACGGAAACAATGAAATCAGTATGCTGTTCCGGAAGAAAAGACAGGGTGTTCTGGGTTCCCTTTAGAAAACCCTTCCCGTACAACTGGCCGGAACCGATGGCAATTTTGGACTGGATAATGTGATAGCCCGCACCCAAAGGGTCTCCTCCGGGATGCAGAAATGTCAGAATCCTTGATTTCTGATACTCCTTGAGAAGAAACCACACCGCCGGAACGGCTGCAAAAGCCGCGCCGGTACAGGAAAAGAACACTTTCCTTTCAACTTTAACAAACAGGGTCATGGAACCTGCTATCAAAAGCAGCAAAAGCGCGGTACCCAGATCCGGCTGCCGGACAATGAGAAAAAAAGGAACCACGCACAAAAGGGCAGGTTTCACAAGCTTTCCGAATCCAAGCCCGTTTTCAGTGACCACTCCGGCATACACGGCAGCCAGAATAAAAATCAGCGCGATCTTCATTATTTCAGAAGGCTGCACTGTGAAAGGTCCGAGTGACAGCCATCGGGTGGAGCCGCCTACGTTTTTCCCCCAGATCAAAACCCCGGCAAGACATGCAATGCAAACAAGGTAGATGATCAAGCTGCTCTTTTCAAAGTACTTATAGTCAACCAGGAGGCAGACGCATATCAGGACAAGGCCGCCGCACATCCAGATGACCTGCTTTTTAAACAAGAGCCTTACCCCTTCGGCATCCCCGGCCGTTACCGCGCTATACAGAACAGCAAGCCCGATGGATCCGATCAGGATCATCAAAAGAAGAAGCCCCCAGTCGAATGATTCTGCAAGACGCCTGTCAAACATATCCGCCTTCCTTTATTTTATTCGTCTTCCGCCTTGAGAAGGTTGCGCTTTTCAAGGCATTTCTTCACCACCGCCTTTGCTATGGGCGCGGCTGTGGAGGAGCCGTGTTCACCATGCTCCACAAGGACGGAAACTGCTATCACAGGATCTTTTGCGGGCGCATAACAAACAAACCATGCATGATCTTTAAGAAAATAGTCAAGGTTTTCCGTGTCCAGAATTTCCCTGTCTTTTATGCTGAACACCTGTGCCGTACCGGTTTTTCCTGCGATCGGAGCCCCTTTGATCTGAATGCCTCTGGCCGTTCCCCTGCTCCCCTGGACCACTTTCAAAAGCCCCTTTTTCAATACCTCCATGGTCCGCTCGCCTGCGGGAATTCCTCCGTTGATTTCAGGGTCACCTTTTTTCACGACCTTGTCCCGGCCGTCAGTCACGTGTTTTAACACCCGCGGTTTGTACAGCACCCCTCCGTTGCCCACCGCGGATGCAAGCATTGCCATCTGTAACGGAGTTACAAGATTATATCCCTGGCCGATGGCGATGGACAGGTTCTCACCCCCCTGCCATGGCACACCGAACCGATTTTCCTTCCAGTCGGTGGTGGGCACGAGTCCGGACCTCTCATCATCCAGCACAATACCGGTTTTTCTTCCCAGTCCGCAGCCCTTTGCGTACTCGGCAAGAACGTCTACTCCGGCCTTTTCTCCCACATGATAAAAAAACACGTCACAGGAACGCTCTATGGCCTTTATGATATCGACATCTCCGTGTCCCCACTTTTTCCAGCACCGGTAAGTCCGGTTGCCGTACCGGTAATGCCCGGGGCAAAAGAACTGGGTATTTTTGTCCACAATATCCTCTTCAAGAGCAGCAATCGTACTGACGATCTTGTAGGTGGACGCAGGCGGATACTCCCCCTGAATGGCCTTGTTGGTCATGGGCTTGTTCGGATCATCCATCAGCTTTCTCCACTTTTTACCGGATATCCCCCCGATAAAATCGTTCTGGTCAAAGGCGGGGTAACTGGCCATGGCCAGAACCTCTCCGTTTGACGGATCAACTGCAACAACTGCCCCCGACTTGTTTTCCAGCATGGACTCGGCCACCTGCTGGAGCTCAAGGTCCACTGTCAGAGAAAGATTCATTCCGGGCTCGGGATCCACCGTATCAAGGACCTTGATGATCCTGCCGTCCGCATCCACCTCAACCTGCCGCCCTCCCCTTTTCCCGTGGAGCAGTTTTTCAAATTTTTTTTCCACTCCGTACCGGCCTATGGAGTCCCCGGAGTAGACGTCAGGATGCCTGCCGCTTTGAAGCTCTTTTTTGTTGATTTCCCCAAGATAACCAAGCAGGTGGGCGCAGGATTTTTCGTAAATATAGTGCCTTCTGGGCTCCACATCAATTATAATACCCGGGAGATCAAATTTATGGGCTTCAATGATCGCCACCTGATCTCTCGATATATTGTTTTTCAAAACGACCGGCTTGTAAAATGCCCTGGTCCCGTTTTTTTCAATCCCGCTCAAAAGGCTTTTTTTCGGCACGTCAATCAACCTTGAAACCTTTTCTACTGTGGATTTCACCGACCCGGTATCTTCGGTGACGATCTTCAGGTTGAAAGAGGGGCGGTTGTCCACAAGCAATTTGCCGTTCCGGTCATATATCAGTCCCCTGGATGCTTTTATGCTTTTCAGCCTAATGCAGTTGTTTTCAGAAAGCCGCCTGTACTCCTCACCCTTTATAATCTGAAGATATATCAGTCGCATTAAAAGAACTGCAAATACAGCTATAATACATATTCCGGCTCCCATAAGCCTTTTTTTAAGCCATTCACGATCCGGTGATTTTACGTAGCGAGCCAATTTCCGTCCTTAACCGATTCCTTTGAGCCGTTTTTTTTCAAAAAGCTTTTCAAATCCCCTGTCCCAGTAACGGCCGGAAACAAATACAAGCTTGACTGCCGCCGGGACCAGCACAACAGCCCATGCCAGCTGCTCTATCATAAGAGAATAATTCAGGGCCATTACACCTCCGGCTCCTGAACTTATGAACACTGAAAGAACAAGGAACGCATATTCAAGCAACACGGAAAAAACAGTAGCTGCAGGCAGAAAAAAAATACTTCTTGAGAAAAAAACCGGTTTCATCAGCTGTATCAGAATGAAAATCCAGATGTAAGAGGATACGAAAAGACCGAAAGGAGATCCGGACAGGCTGTCCATTATGCATCCGATGGCAGCCACCCCCGCCAGCACCCAGGGGTTGGAAAACACAAGGCTCAGATACAGAATATTTATGATCACAAGATCAAAAGAATTACCGACAAGAAAAATTTCAGGCAGAACAGTTGTTTGAAGAATAATCAGAAAAAGGGACAGAATAATAAAAAAGGGGAACGTCATTGAAACCTTCTTTTCGGTTAATTGGAATCTACTGCCACAAGGACTTCTTCAAGCTTGTCAAAATCAACACTCGGTTCGACAATCACCTTCTGGAAAAGCTGGGAATTGCCTTTTTTGACCTCCATGACACTGCCGACCTTCAATCCTTTGGGGAAAACCTGATCAAATCCTGAAGCTACGATCATGTCCCCCTTTTCAATTGCTTCCTTGCGAAGTGCGTAACGGAAATGACATCTATCACTGTTGTCCCCTTTGACAACCCCCCTTATCCGGGAGTCCTGCACAAGGGAATCCACAGCACTGTTCCGGTCCGTGATTAGAAGAATTCTCGAATATCTCCCTGCCACCCGGATCGTCTGTCCAACCACTCCTTCAGCCACTAGTACGGGCATGCCCTTTTTTACGCCATCATTTTCACCCTTGTCTATCATGATCGTCTTGAAAAACGGGGTAGGGTCCCTGGCGATCACCTGGGCTGCCACAAATCTGTAATCCACCGAACGTGTAAAATTGACAAGCTTTTTAAGCCGCCTGTTTTCATGTTCCAGCTCATGCAGCCGGTTATTCAGCTCTTCAACTTCTGAAAGTTTCCGCCTGAGCCGGATGTTTTCTTCAGCAGCGGAAACCTTGCTAAAGTAGACATTCCAGACCTGTTCCGCGGAATTCAGTGTGTGGGCCACCACAGCCTGAAACGGTGCTATCATGGATATGGCTATCCGTTCAATGCCGTTATCAGGCATTGCTTCCCTGCTGCTCATTGTAACCATTATAAAGTTGATGGCAACAAAAAGGAGTCCCCCGACAAGGAGAAGCATCTTCCTGGAAAACATGAAATCAGTTTATTACAACCTCTTTGAGTATCTCGACATGATCAAGAACCTTGCCGCACCCGGCCGCAACCGTGGAAAGGGGATCATCCGTCACCAAAATGGGAAGTCCGCTCTTTTCCTGGAGCAGCTTATCCAGGTTTTTCAGCAGAGCGCCGCCTCCGGTGAGCACAATGCCGGAATCCACAATATCCGCTGCAAGTTCGGGAGGTGTCTGCTCAAGCGCGATCTTCACCGTCTCAACGATTGCGTCGATCTGTTCGGATATTGCCACACGGACCTCTTCGGAATCGATGGCGAGGATCTTGGGGATACCCGAGACCAGATCCCGCCCCTTGACCTCGATTGTCTCCACATTCTCGGGATCCGGATATGCATTGCCGATCTGGGTTTTGATCAGTTCCGCTGTACGCTCGCCGATCAGCAGATTATACTTTCGTTTTATATGCTGGCTTATGGAGGCATCCATTTTGTCTCCCGCCACCCGTATGGATCTTGTGTATACTATCCCGGCAAGGGAAATAACAGCCACCTCCGTGGTTCCGCCCCCTATATCAACGACCATGTTGCAGGTCGGCTCGGTAATGGGCAGTTCAGCGCCGATGGCCGCGGCCATGGGTTCCTCGATAAGGAACACCTCCCTTGCCCCGGCCGATTCCGCGGATTCCCTGACAGCTCTCTTTTCCACCTGGGTGATGCCCGAAGGCACTGCAATGACTATCCTGGGCCGCACAAGAGCGCTTCTGTTGTTGTGGACCTTTTTAATAAAGTGCTTGAGCATTGCTTCGGTCACTTCAAAATCCGCAATAACACCGTCCCGCATTGGCCTGATCGCCACTATATTGCCCGGGGTCCGCCCCAGCATTTTCTTGGCCTCAAGCCCGACCGCAAGGACCCTGTTCTTGGACTTGTTATCCGTTCTTACCGCCACCACGGACGGCTCGCTCAGGACAATACCTTTACCCTTGACATAGACCAGTGTATTCGCTGTTCCAAGGTCCAGCGCAAGATCGCTTGAAAAAACACCAAGTAAAGAATCGACGATAAGGTTCATGATACCCCTTCTGTTTTATGAAATATGTACATTAATGCATTTTAAGAATCATACTTAAACGTTAATAGCTATCAAATATAGCTCTATTTTACAAGAAAAAGATACATTTATTTACATTCCTCTCTATTTTTCAACAGCCTTTCCATTACCAGGTCATGGAGTCTCGGCCTGAAAAGCCTGATTGCATTGTTTTCCCGCGATGGATGAACCCGGTTGGTCAACAGAATCACTATTACAGAATTCTCCGGGTCTATCCAGAACGAAGTTCCGGTAAACCCTAGGTGTCCGATGGAGCTGGAGGAAAAATAACGCCCGGCTGACGGGTTTTGCCCGGAAGGGGTGTCAAATCCGGCCACATGAGAAAAGGGGCCTTTTTTTTTCACAAATTCCCTGATCACCATGGTATTTAAAACATGTGTTTCCCTGCCCTGCAAGGCCTTCAAAATTTCCCGGGCCAGCTTCAGGACCGATCCGGCATCCCCGAAAAGACCGGCATGTCCCCCGATCCCGCCGGCAGCCCATGCATTGTCATCATGGACCTCGCCGCAAAGCATTTTTCTGCGCCAGGAACACTTTTCAGTTGCCACTATTCGGTTTTCCCTCTTTTGATTTTCCGCTGCAGGCTTTTCCGAAAAAAGGTCGATAAAAAACAGATCACGGATTTGCAGCGGGGTGCAGATCTCTTTATCCAGAAAACGGTCAAGCCGTTCTCCAGCCGCTTCTTTTACCAGCCATTCCAGGATCATGAATCCGATATCACTGTAAAGGCAATCCCGGCCGGGGCTCCGTAAAAGGGGCTCACCTGCAAGAAGCCCGTGAAGCACTCCCTCCCTGCTTTCATTTTCATGCAAAACAAGGGTTTCATAATACGGCCTGTGCGCAGGAAGCCCGGATGTATGCCGCAAAAGCTGTTCCACCGTAAGAGAATCTTTTTCAGTATCCTTAAAGGCACTGATAACAGATGAAACCCTCTGGTCCAGGCGGATAGTTCCCTCGGAAATCAGACCGGACAGTGCAAGTGTTGTGGCCAGAGATTTGGTAAGGGACGCAAGGTCAAAAACACTCCGTTTTTCCACTCTTTTTCCCGAATATATATCCGAGACCCCGAAAGCCTCGAAAAATTCAATCCTGCAGTCAACCGACACCAGCAAAACCCCTCCGGGAAAGACCCCGTCCTCCACCCCTTTTTCCATCTCCCGGCTCAGTGATTCCATTCATTCTCCCCCTGGAAACTGAAGAACCCCAGTTTCAGTATCCATTTCAACCGTGGTTCCAAAGGGAAGGGAGAGGTTATCCGGGCCGTGTCCGGCATCCATTCCGGCCATAACCGGAACATCGTACTCTTCAAATGCCTCTTTTAAAATCTCATGGACCATTTCGCCGGAAGAACAGTTTTCAAAACTGCCGGCCATCACGCCCTTAACGCCGTCAAAACAGCCGGCCATCCTAAGCTGGGTCAGCATCCGGTCAATCTTGTAAGGAGGTTCGGAAATATCCTCAAGGAAAAGAATGCAGCCGAAGAAAGAGGGCTGAAAACGCGTTCCAGCCAGGTGACATATGGTGGCGAGATTCCCTCCGGAGAGCAATCCCCTTGCCCTTCCATTACTCAGGACAACGGGGCTGCTCATCTCGACAGGGTCCGTGCTTCCGGCAAGCGCATTCACCAGGGATCGGCATGTACGCTCCGTGGCACCGGCAAGAGAGGTTACAACCGGGCCGTGGATCACCCCGGGTATAAGCCTTTCAACCATTTGGACAAGAATTGCGGTTGTATCACTGAACCCCACAAACGGTTTCGCACATGCCCTGACCATTTCCCAGTCCAGATATTCCAGAACCCGCATGGAACCGTACCCTCCCCTGGCGCATATGATAGCGTCCACGCGCTTGTCGGAATACAGGCGGTTCAATGTTGCACCCCGGGTAAAATCGTCTCCTGCAAGGTACCGTGCTCTGCTGTAGATCGTATCAGGTATGTATATACTGAATCCCATCCTCTCCAGCACCACGATCCCGTCCCGGAATGACTGAAGATCAAAAGACCCTGACGGGGCGCACACTCCTATGGTTCCGCCCGGCCGGACCGGTTTGACCGTATTTTTAACTTCTCTTTTCATTGCACAACTATATTCCCTGCCGCCCTCCGGCTCATGATACTCTCATTCCCATACCGACTGATTAATACAGAACCGCGTTTCAATCAACCTTAAAATAAAGAAGCATCCCCGAGCCGATCAAAACTGCGGGTTGCGAGGCAAAATACCGTGGGCCGCCGGAAGCCGGTATGGACGGAACATCTCCGTAAACATTCTGACGAAGGTGCAGGGGCCAACAAGTTGCTTGACACCGGGGGAAAACAATGGTAAAAGTAGTCCGTTTTTCAATTAAAGGCCGGAGCGTGGCGCAGTCTGGTAGCGCACTAGCATGGGGGGCTAGGGGTCGTTGGTTCAAATCCAATCGCTCCGACCACATATTTTTAAACCCGACAGCCTCCCGATATTTTTTCCTTTCCGGGTAATCCCCGGCGAAAAAGTTTTTTTACCGCTTGACTTTTTTTACTTTTTTTACTACAGCTTACAGCATAAACTGATATCAGAGCGAAATCCCGTCTCTTTACCGGACCGCATGTAATAAACATGCAGCCGAACCGCTTCACCGGCGACGGAAAACCGGTCGGTCGTGATCTTCACAAAAAGGAGGGAAAGGGTCGATGAAGCTGCGAAAGCAAACACTTGGCATTCTCCTTATAATCCTTATCGCATCAGCGGCCCCGATCCTGGCCTCCGACCTTGAAGCCGCAGATGCAGGCACCGGAGCAGACAGAACGGCCGTGTCAGAGTCACTTGACCATTCTGTGAACCAGGAAACCGGTTCCTCTCACTCCAGCGGCCACAAGGATCTGGGACCCCTGCTGCCGCTGTGGAGCTGCATTCCCTTTGCCTGCATGCTCTTGTCCATTGCTTTTCTTCCGCTTGTGGCAGAACGTTTCTGGCATCACAACTTCGGAAAGGTTTCCGCCTTCTGGGCCCTTTCCCTGGCACTGCCATTCCTGTACGCCTACAGGGGAACCGCCCTTTATGAAATCCTTCACATCATCCTGGCCGACTATATCCCATTCATAATTCTGCTGTGGTCCCTTTATACGGTTTCCGGCGGAATTCTGCTGAAAGGTACCCTCAGGGGCACCCCCATGATCAATACCGTCATGATCCTCATCGGCACCATCCTTGCCTCCTGGATGGGCACCACCGGCGCCGCCATGCTGATGATCCGGCCGTTTCTTCGGGCCAATGACTACCGGAAAAGCAGAACGTTCATGGTGGTCTTTTTTATTTTCCTTGTTGCCAATGTCGGCGGTTCTCTCACACCTCTCGGCGATCCGCCCCTGTTTCTGGGATTCCTGCACGGCGTCTCCTTTTTCTGGACCTTCAATATTCTCCCGCACATGCTGGTGACCGCAGGCATTCTTTTAGGCATATACTTTCTGCTCGATCTATACTTCTACAAAAAGGAGGGAAGAACTCCCCCTGAAGACGAGGTCAAAAAACCGCTCAAACTTGAAGGCACATACAACTTTCTCTTTCTGGGGGGAGTAGTGCTTGCCGTACTTTTCAGCGGCATTGCGGATCTGGGCAATATCAACACTCTGGGCGTACACCGCAACATCCAGGGCTGGGCAAGAGACGGTTTTCTCATCCTGATGGGGCTGCTCTCCCTGTGGGCAACCCCTGGAAAGCTGAGGGAGGAAAACGAGTTTACCTGGTTTCCCATCATCGAGGTGGCGTATCTCTTTATCGGCATATTCATCACCATGACCCCCTGTCTGCTCCTGCTCAAGGCCGGATCGGAAGGCGAACTGGCCTTTCTGATCAACTCTGTCAAGGAGCCGTACCACTACTTCTGGATCACCGGCATACTGTCGGCGTTTCTCGACAACGCCCCGACCTATCTGACCTTTTTCAATACCGCACTGGGACGCTTTTACACCGGCATGGCCGAATCACAGTCCGTTCCGCTGCTTATGTCGGAAAACGCCGTATATCTCAAGGCCATATCCACAGGTGCAGTCTTTTTCGGTGCGTTCAGCTATATCGGAAACGCACCCAACTTCATGGTCCGGTCCATCGCGATAGAGGCGAGAACCCCGATGCCGAGTTTCTTCGGGTACATTCTCAAATATTCCCTGATTTTTTTAATACCAACCTTTTTGGTTGTAACCATAATTTTCTTCTAATATACTGAAAAAAGGCCGAAATGACTTCAGAGGCGGAAAAATGAACATTACACTTGATGGGCGGAATATCGCCGTCATAGGGGCGGGCCGGTACTGCAGGAAATTCTTGAAGATACTGCTTTCGGAGAACATGGCCCATAAAAATATCCGGGTACTTGCGGTTGCGGACAGAAACGCGGGTGCCGAGTGCCTCAAGTTTGCCAAGGAAAACGGACTGTACACCACTACGGATCTCAGATCCGTTTACCGGATGGAAGAGCTGGACCTTGTTATTCACTTTCCCAAAAACGGTGACTTCAGGTTCTCTTCCGATCCGTCTATCCCTGAACGCGTCAAAGTTCTGGACCACTATGACTCCATGGTTCTTCTGGACTATATTGAGATCGAATCGGAAAAAATCCTGGCTAAACAACAGCTTTCCACCCATTATCCGGATTGTAAAGACATCGACCCCGTTTTTGATCAATTCTCCGAACGTATCACCCGCATTATCGAAGACCGGACCGAACACCTCCACGATGAGGAAAAAGGGCTTTCGGAAAGCGAAAAGGAGCTTTCCCAGATCATACAGGGCAGCATGATTCCCACATTCATCATCAACGAGGACCATATCGTCACCCACTGGAACAGGGCCTGTGAAAAACTCACTGACTGTCCGGCCTATACCATTGTGGGAACGGACAAGCAGTGGACCCCTTTCCGGTCCGAAAAGCGACCTACCATGGCGGATGTGGTCCTGGGGGGAATGGACGAGGCCCAGGTCACCAAATATTACGGAAACCTTTGGCGGAAATCGGATGTGATTGAAGAAGCCTACGAAGCGGAGGAATTCTTCCCCCATCTTGGAGAGAACGGCAAATGGATCTACTTCACCGCCGCTCCGATTAAATCGCCGGAGGGAAAAGTGATCGGCGCAATCGAAACTTTGTGGGACAAAACCGAAACCAAAAAGGTGGAAAAAGAGCGGGAACTGAAAAACAAAGAGGTCGCCACCCTTTTTGAAAAATGCAAAAACTCCGAGGAAAAATACCGGTCGCTTTTCAACAACAACCCTACTCCCATCTTTATCATTGACAGCCAGACCTTTGAAATTCTGGATGTTAACAACCGGGTGGAGGAAAACTACGGGTATACCAGGGACGAGCTTCTGGGCAAATCATTTCTCGACCTCGGGGACCGGGAAGATGAAACCATCGCCATAGGGCTCAGACAAATCCGGAAAGACAAATCCGTTCTGTTTTCCAAAAAGCGGCACTATAAAAAAGATGGAAAAGTCATTTTTGTCAACATCAACGTCTGCTATGCCCAGTACAGCCTTAGAAACGTACTGATCGCATCCGCCACCGACATAACCGAAAGCATTGAAAAAGAGACCCAGCTCATCCAGGCGGGGAAAATGGCGACACTGGGAACCATGGCTGCGGGCATGGCGCATGAAATCAACCAGCCCCTCAATGTGATCCAGATCTGTGCGGATTACTTTCTCAAAATGACCAAAAAGGGGCAGAGCATGTCCACTGAAGAGATGGAGACCTTGGCAAAGGATATTATCAGCAATGTAGAGAGGGCCGCCGGCGTGATCAAGCATGTCCGGGATTTTGCCAGGCAGTCTGAACGGGATCTGAAAAAAATTGTCATCAATGATCCGGTCAACGACGTGTTCAAGGTTCTCGGCCATCAACTGAGCGTGCACAACATTGAAGTGGAACTCGATCTCTCCCCGGATCTCCCGCAGATACTGGCGGAACACAACAGACTTGAACAAGTGTTCATCAACCTGGTCACCAACGCCATCGACTCCATGGATGAAAAGGAAGCCCGGGCCCGATCCCGGCCGGTTGAAAAAAAACTGAAGATCTCCTCTTTCCCAAAAGACGGATATGCCTGTGTAACAGTCTCTGATACAGGCGTGGGAATGTCCGAAGATGTCCGGGAAAAAATTTTCGAGCCCTTTTTCACCACAAAAGAGACCGGAAAGGGGACTGGACTGGGAACCAGCATCAGTTACGGGATCATCAACGATTACGGCGGAACCATCGAGGTGGAAAGCGAACCGGGCAAGGGCGCTGTTTTCACCATACAGTTTCCGACAATCTCATAGGAATTTTGCAAAATGGCTGCGGATAAAATTTTACTCATAGATGACGAGGAAGCCAACGTCAGACTTCTGGCCATGTCGCTTAAAAGCGACGGGTATGAAGTATCCATGGCATACAGCGGCGAACAGGGGCTTGAGCTGTTCAGGGAACAGGCACCGGATATCGTGATAACGGACATTAAAATGCCGGGCATGGACGGGCTCGAGGTGCTGAAGAAGGTCAAGGAGATAAGTCCTGAAACCGAAGTGATCATCATCACCGGGCACGGGGATATTGATTCCACCATAACCGCACTGCAGTACGGAGCATCCGATTTCATCAACAAGCCGGTCCGGGACGAAGCCCTTTCAATTGCACTGAAACGGGCCAGAACAAAAATTGAAATCAGAGAGAAACTCAACGAGTATACTGAAAACCTGGAAAACAAGGTAAAAGAGGCAACCGAGGAAATCAGAAGGCGGGCCAATTTTCAGCGCCTTCTGATCAAACACTCGAATGACGGGATCGTTGCCACCGACAGGGACTGGAACATCGTGGTATTCAACCCGGAGGCGGAAAGAATTTTCGGCTGTCCCAGGGACCAGGTCAAAGACCGTGAAACCATTGACAACCTTTTTATGCCCGAGATCGCGGACGCGTTCAAAAATTGTGCAAAGGCCGAAGCAGGCCAAAGATCCATTTCCTGGCGGGAGACCTCTTTTCATACAAAAGACGGCCGGGAGATACCGGTCCGGTATTCCGGCAGCATTCTCAGGGAAAATGATGAAATGGTAGGCAGCGTGGCGTTTTTTCACGACCTGACCGAAATCAAGAAGCTGGAAAAAGAACTCGTGCAGTCCGAGAGAATGGCTGCGGTAGGACAAACCGTAAGCGGCCTTGCCCACTATATCAAAAACATCCTCATCGGCCTTAAAGGTGGAAGCTACGTGGTGGATGTGGGCCTTGAAAAAAACAAGACCGAAAAGCTGAAAACCGGGTGGCAGACCATCAAAAAGAACATTGAGCGCGTTTCCGACCTGGTTCAGAACCTTCTTGCATATTCCCGGGAAAGTGACCCTGATTACCAGCAATGCAAACCCAACGAGATTGTCAACGAAGTGCTTGATCTTCTCGAACCCATGGCATCCGAATACTGTATCGACGTCACCAAGGAGGTGGACCCTTCCATCGGGGAGGTTTCAATGGACCCGCAGACGATTCACCGGTCTGTTCTGAACCTGATATCCAACGCAATAGACGCCTGCCGTTACGACGAAGACACCTCCAAAAACTGGCAAATCCACATTAAAACATTCATAGATGAAAAGAGCATGCTCTGCATTGAAGTTGAAGACAACGGCTGCGGAATGAGCCGGGAGACCCGGGAAAAAATCTTCAATTCTTTTTACAGTACAAAAGGCGGCAAGGGAACCGGGCTCGGGCTTCTGGTCACCGGCAAACTAATCGATGCACACAAAGGCAGAATCGAGTTCAACTCGGAAATTAAAAAAGGCACGACATTCACAATTCACCTGCCCTATGATAAAGTGGATAATGAGAATTCATCTGCATCAGAGATACCCAAGGAGGATGAATAATGACGCAAATAGTGCTTGTGGTTGATGATGATCCTGATGTAAGGTCATTTGTCGTAACAGTGCTGGAGGAAAACGGTTACAGCCCCCTGCAGGCCGGTGACGGGGTGGAGGGGCTGGAAATCATAGAGTCGGAAAGGCCCGATCTTGTGATCCTTGACGTATTAATGCCGAGGGGAAGCGGTATCCGCCTGTACCGGAAACTGAAAACCAATGAAACTTTGAAGAACATTCCCGTGATTCTGCTCACCGGTATTGCATACAAATCCTTTCTCCGCAGCCAGAAAACCCTTGCCGAATTCCAGGGAGATCCCGTGCCCGAGCCGGACGCATACCTGGAAAAACCGGTGGAGCCTGAAGAACTTGCAGACACAATAAACAGGAA
>JAWLES010000018.1:0-24544 GCA_041685935.1 Desulfobacteraceae bacterium
GTGGCTGTAGCGGTTCCAACCTTGCCCACCACTATACCTGCAGCAGCATTTGCCACCTGGGCGCTGAGCCGGAAGGAGGCTCCGGCTGCCAGGCAGAGCCCCAAAATGGATATAACGGTGTCCCCGGCTCCGGAGACATCAAATACCTGCCTTGCCATTGATTCTATCCGGAAAGGCTGCTTATCCTTTTCTATAAGCAGCATCCCGTCCTTTCCGCAGGTGATCAGGAGCTTGTCCATGCGGACTGATCGGAGGATTTTTTCTCCGGCCGGGATAAGATCCTCGATACGGTTGATTTCCATGCCGGAAGCAAGTGCGGTTTCCTTTCTGTTAGGGGTGAGGATGTTAACGTTTTCATATTTGGAAAAGTCCATTCCTTTGGGGTCTGCCATGCAAACAATCCCGTTTTCACGGGCAAGCGCGGATACGGTGGCAACCATCTCTCTGGTTACAAGCCCTTTGCTGTAGTCTGAGATGATGACCAGGTCGGTGTGCGGCATCTTTTGTTCCAACAGTTTCCTGATTCTGTCAAACGTGTCCCGGCTGACATTCTCCTTGGTTTCCCTGTCGATTCTTAAAACCTGCTGACTGGATGCGATTATCCTGGTTTTTCTTGTGGTGGGCCGGTATGGTTCGCTGACAATGCCGTCGGTTTCCACATCCAGTTCAGCGAGTTTGGTCAAAAGCTGTTTCCCGGTCTTTCCGGTTCCGGCCGTCCCGATCACGGAAACACAAGCTCCCATGGAAACTATGTTGTTGATTACATTGCCGGCCCCGCCCAGGGTGAAACTTTCCCGGTTCACCCGGACCACCGGTACCGGAGCTTCAGGAGAGATTCGGTCCACGTCTCCCCAGACATACTCGTCAATCATCAAGTCCCCGATTACAAGGATGTTCAATCGCCTGAATAATGAGATATCGAATTTCATGGTCTACAGGCAGGAGCCAATCATCTGTTTGAGTTCATTGTAATTTTTGGCAACCGGGAGGTCCGGGAAATCCGAAATTACATTTTCCGGCGGGTTGAAAAGAAATCCTTTGTCCGCCTGAAGGAGCATGCCGGTATCATTGTACGAGTCTCCAAAGGCCGCCACGCTATAGTTCAGACTCTGAAACGCCCGGACCGCATTTTTTTTCTGGTCCTGCTGCCGGATGTTGTAGCCGGTGATCTTTCCTGTTTGGTCAATGGTGAGGTTGTGGCACAGAAGGGTTGGAAATTCAAGCTTTTCCATCATTGGCCCGGCGAACTCTTCAAAAGTGTCCGAAAGGATAATGATCTGGGTACGCTCCCTTATCCATCTCAGGGTATCCAGAGCCCCTTCAAGCGGGTCGATTTCTGAAATCACGGACTGTATATCCTGTATGGTGAGGCCGTGTTCCGCCATCAGCGAAAGCCTCCCGGTCATGAGCTCATCATAGTCACTGATGTCCCTGGTGGTGAGCTTGAGATCTTCAATTCCTGTTTTAAGCGCCACCGCGATCCAGATTTCGGGTATGAACACCCCTTCGAGATCGGCACAGAAAAGTTTCATTGGTTACTCCTGGTTGCTGTTGTCTTCAATCCGGATCAGAACCGGCTTGTCCGGGATCGAGTCCATGTCCCGGATTCCGTCGATGGCCTGTACAACGTTTTCCTCTTTTGCCATATGCGTGATCATCACCACAGGTACGGCTCCGTTGGCGTTTTTGCCCTTCTGGTGAACGGATTCTATGCTGATGCCGAGATCTCCCAGGATCCCGGATATTCTCGAAAGTACACCCGGGTTGTCCATTGCGGAACACCTTATGTAGTAACGGGTTGCAAGATCTTTCATGGGAAGGATGTCTGCTTTCTTGATGTTGTCTTCAGGGTAGCCGAGGATCGGCACTCTCCTTTTGGCTGACACGATAAGGTTTCTGGCGATATCTGCAATGTCGCTGATCACTGCGCTGGCGGTGGGCATCATGCCGGCCCCGTGGCCGTATAGCATGGTCGGCCCGGTTTCGTCCGCATCAATTGCAACCGCGTTCATAACCCCTCCTACATGTGCAAGCGGATTAGAAAGCGGTATCATGGTGGGGTGGACCCTTGCTTCCACCTGATCACCTCTTGCTTTACTGATGGCCAGAAGTTTTATGTCATACCCGAAATTTGCTGCAAACTTTATATCAATGGGTTTGATCCTGGATATTCCCTCAACATGGATATCTTCGAGATTAATATCTATCCCGTGGGCAAGGGAGTTAAGAATGGCGAGTTTGTGTGCGGAATCGTGCCCGTCGATGTCAAGGGAGGGTTCGGCCTCTGCAAACCCTTTTTCCTGGGCTGTTTTCAGCGCTTTTTCAAAGGAGTCCCCGTGTTTGGAGATCCGGGTGAGGATATAGTTGCATGTCCCGTTCAGAATGGCGGAAATGGACCGGATGTTGTTGGCGATCAGCGATTCCCGCATGGTTTTGATGATGGGCATGCACCCGCCGACACTCGCCTCGAACGCCAGATCCACCTGGCCGGTCCGGGCCACTTTCACTATCTCGTTGCCGTGGGAGGAAAGAAGCGCCTTGTTGGCTGTTACCACGTGCTTTCCATTTTCAAGCGCCCGTATGGTGTATTCCCTTGCAACTGTCTTGCCGCCGATCAACTCCACCACGATGTCTATCTCCGGGTCGTTCAGAATCAGGTTGGCATCCGAAACCAGCATACCCTCTTCAAAAGAGACATCCCGTTCTCTTTTTATGTCAGGATCGGCCACCCGTTTTAGATTCAGAAGGGCACCCGTCCTGGAGCTCAAAAGTTCTTTTTTCTCCAGCAGCAGCTTTGCCACCCCTGTTCCCACGACACCGCATCCAAGTATTCCGATATTGATTTTTTTCATATGCGAATGAATCTCCAAAAACTGGTAAACAAGCTCAACTAATACAATATAAAAGGGCTGATGTCAAAAAGGTTTTGACTTTTTGGGCCTGAAACCGTATTGTATATTGCTTGATCTGGAACAATTTTCATATAATATAATGAAGGGGAAAGGCGGATAAATGGACGGCTCCATGACATATTCAGGGTCCGGCGTGGATATTGATAAGGCGGACAGACTTGTAGAGAAAATCAAGAAAATAGCCAGGGGTACACCGAGGTCCGGGGTGATGGGAGAGATCGGCGGTTTCGGGGGGCTTTACTCCCTGAATCTTTCCAATACACCAAATCCCGTGCTTGTGAGCGCAACAGACGGTGTCGGAACCAAGCTGAAAATCGCGTTTAAAATGGACCGGCATGATACCATCGGGATTGACCTTGTGGCCATGTGCGTGAATGATATCCTTGTACAGGGGGCAAAGCCTCTGTTTTTTCTGGATTACCTTGCAATGGGATGCCTTGACAATGATACCGCCGAACAGATTGTCAAGGGCGTTGCAAAAGGATGCAATGAAGCAGGCTGCGCTCTTCTCGGAGGGGAAACTGCTGAAATGCCGGGGATGTACAATGACAAGGAATATGATATTTCCGGATTTGCAGTGGGGCTGGTGGACAATGACAAAATCATAGACGGCTCTTTCATACGCAACGGTCACCATCTGATAGGAATTGCCTCCAGCGGGCTTCACAGCAACGGGTTTTCTCTTGTCCGCAAAATCTTTTTTGAAAAGTGCGGTTACAAGCCCGAGACCGAGATTTCCGAGCTCGGATGTACTCTTGGAGAGGAGCTTTTAAAGCCCACCAGGATATACATATCTTCCGTGCTGAATCTGCTGCGGGACCTGCCGGTCCACGGGATCGCACATATCACCGGCGGAGGCCTCGAGGACAACCTTATTCGCGTGCTTCCTTCAGCCTGCAAGGCCCGGCTCAGAAAGGGAAGCTGGGAGGTTCCCCCTGTTTTTCAAATTCTGCAGAAAGAGGGGGCGGTTTCAGACGAGGAGATGACAAGGACTTTCAATAACGGTATCGGAATGGTGATCGTGGTTCCTGCGGGGCATGTCCAGGAGATCATGGACCGGCTCGGGGCCATGGGAGAAAAATCCTGGTTCATCGGTGAGATTGTATCCAGAACCGGATCGGAAAAACAGGCGGAATGGGCCTGAAGTTTGTTTGATGATAGTTCTGGGAATTGAAACATCCTGTGATGAAACCGCTGCCGCAGTTGTAAAAGACGGCGGAATAGTTATGTCGAGTGTGGTGGCGTCACAGGCCGACTCCCACCATCGCTACGGAGGAGTGGTTCCGGAAATAGCCTCCCGGCTCCATATCGACGCTGTTTCCCGGGTTGTGGAGGCAGCAGTGGAAAAGGCTGGAGTTTCCGTTGACAGGATCGAGGGAATAGCCGCCACAAGGGGACCGGGTTTGATCGGCTCCCTTCTGGTGGGATTCTCCTTTGCCAAAGCCTTTGCCTATGCCCGGAGACTTGAAATGGCCGGGGTCAATCATCTTGAAGGGCATATCCACTCTTCCTTCTTGTGCGATACCCCTCCGGATTTTCCGTTTATTGCACTTGTGGCATCCGGCGGGCACACCAATATTTACCATGTCCGGTCATACAGAGGGTTTGAGCTTATGGGACAGACCCGGGACGATGCCGTCGGAGAAGCTTTTGACAAAGTGGCCAAGATGATGGGGCTTGGATACCCGGGCGGGCCTGTCATCGAATCCATGGCACTGAAGGGAGATCCGGGCAGGATCGAATTTCCCAGGACGTACCTTGAAAAGGGGAGCTTCGATTTCAGTTTCAGCGGACTCAAGTCTGCAGTGGCGCGGTATCTTGCGGAAAACAAAGAAAGCCTGCAGGATCTTTACCCGCATATTGCAGCCGGGTTCCAGGCTGCGGTGTTTGATGTGCTGATCCGTAAACTGGTTCTTGCCTGTGAGGAAAAAAGGTGCGGTGAAATTGCTGTCACAGGGGGGGTTGCGGCAAATTCCTCCTTCTGCAGGGAACTGTCCCGGCGGGCTGGACAATCCGGACTTGCCGTACATGTGCCTCCCGGGGAGTACTGCGGTGACAACGCCGCAATGATAGCTGCCAGGGGATATCATCAGCTTCTTGACAACGAGGTATGCCTCCCCGGGGATGATGTGTTTTCCAGAAATCGGGTGTGATCCTTCCGCAGGTACCGGTCAAAATTCCAAATATCTCTTTTTTACCGAAAGTATGCGGGATGCGGATGCCCGGCAGAGTCTCTCATACCCTGCATTCGATTCCATGAGCCTGCAAAGCGCTTTGAACATTTTTTCAATGTCCGGCCCCTGACGGCAGATCAGCGCGATGTCGGTTTCCGACCGGATGATCCGTTCGGCGCATGTTTCGATATCCCGGGTGATCGCTTTCATGTCCAGGTCATCAGTTATAACAAGCCCGTTATACTGCAGCTTTTCACGTAAAATATCCCTGATGATCACTTCCGACAGACTCGCCTGCCACTCCGGGTCAAGCCCAGGATAAAGGATGTGGCCGGGCATGATTCCGGCAACATCCGCTTTTACAGCCTCCTGAAAAGGTGGGAGGTCCTCTGCAAACAGTGATTGCCGATCCGCATCCACAACCGGAAGACTGAAATGGGAGTCCACTGATGATCTGCCGATTCCCGGAAAGTGCTTTGCAACAGCCATGACGCCGTTCTGCTGCATTCCGGTTATGACCCGCGTGCCGAGTCGGGCCACTGTTGCGGAATCTTTTTCAAAGGCTCTATCTTTCATGACACTGTCGGTGTTGTCACCGACCACGTCCAGAACAGGGGCAAGGTTCATATTGATCCCGACGCTTTTGAGCTCCCTTGATACTGTATGGGCATAATGGTCGGCCTGTGCAGCTGTTTTTATTGCCGGGTTCCCCGGAAACACTGTGAACGGGTGTTTGAGCCGGGCAACCGGCCCCCCTTCCTGGTCAGTGGATATGAAAACCGGGGGAAGACCGTTTTCCCGGGAACATTCCATGATTTTTCCGCACAGGGATTTCAGCTTTTCAGGTGATTCTATGTTCCGTGAAAAGAGAATCAAACCGCCCACATGTATCTCTCTGATGAGATATTCAATGTCAGAGTTGAAGTGTGTCCCGTCAAATCCGGCCATGATTTTCTGGCCTGCGGTTTTTTTAATATCAGATGGGTAAAGTGTCATAATATATATAATTGTCTTGACTTTGCAGTTTTGTAAATATTAAAACGGGTTCTTTATCAAATTTCAGGATTCATATCATGAAAAAAGAGACATTGAAATCGGAATTTATACTTTTGCTGGTGGCCCTTATCTGGGGGCTTGCTTTTGTGGCCCAGAGGGCCGGCATGGATCATGTGGGCCCGTTCACGTTTAACGGGATCCGCTTTTTCCTCGGAGCCTTGTCTCTGATCCCGTTTCTGGTTACACTGAGAGGGGGGAAAAGAGCGGCTGCCTCCCGCAGAATAGAATATACCCCTGGTGAGCTTTTCAAAAACGGGCTCTTCGCTTCCATATTTCTTTTTGCCGGGATTTCCTTTCAACAGGTGGGGCTGGTGTATACAACAGCCGGAAAAGCAGGATTCATAACCGGCCTGTACGTGATTCTTGTTCCGATACTGGGCATGGTCCTTAAAAGGTCCAAGACCGGGTACAGTACATGGATCGGTGCGGTACTGGCTGCGACCGGCATGTATTTTTTAAGTGTGAACCAGGATTTTACCATCTCCTTCGGAGATTTTCTCGAGCTTTTGTGTGCGTTCTGTTTCGCAGCCCACGTGATCATTATAGATGACCTGTCCAACCGGTTCCATACTGCTGATCTTGCCTTTATCCAGTGTGTAGCCTGCTCTGTTATTTCCATGGCGGTGGCTTTTTTCTTTGAAACCATTGCTCTTCAGGGAATCATAAACGCGGCGGTGCCGATTTTTTACGGGGGAGTCTTTTCCGTCGGAATCGCATATACACTTCAGATCTACGGGCAGAAAAAGAGCCACCCTTCTCATGCAGCCATTATATTGAGCCTTGAATCCCTGTTCGCAGCTCTTGGCGGCTGGATTATTCTCAACGAGATCATGTCCGGAAGATCGATTGCAGGTTGTGCTCTCATGATGGCTGGTATGCTTATCTCGCAGGTTTTGAGAAACGGCAAACGGAAAGTTTCCGTACCTGAATTTGAAAGGGGGCAGGGATTGTGATAGAGTATTTTAAAGAATTGATTTTTATTGAAACATTTTAAATGATTTGGAGTAATCGTATGAAGACTCAGGACTATATAGAAATCGAAAACAAGTACGGTGCAAAGAATTACAAACCCCTTGATGTGGTGATAGAGAAGGGGGAGGGCGTCTGGGTCTGGGATGTGGAAGGCAAAAAGTATCTCGACTGCCTGGCTGCCTATTCCGCAGTAAACCAGGGTCACTGCAATAAAAGAATCGTGAATAAACTCAAAGAGCAGGCTGAAAAGCTGTGCATAACATCAAGAGCTTTTCGGAACAACCAGCTTGCCCATTTTTACAAGGAGATCTGTGAACTGACCAATTCCCACATGGTTCTTCCCATGAACAGCGGGGCTGAAGCGGTGGAAACCGTTATCAAGGCAGTCCGCAAATGGGGATACAGAGTCAAGGGCGTGCCCGACGGAAAGGCGGAGATTATTGTCTGCAACAATAATTTCCACGGCAGAACCCTGACGATTATCGGTTTCAGCACCGAAGAGCAGTACAAGGATGGATTCGGGCCGTTCACCCCCGGGTTCAAAGCCATCCCCTTCGGTGATGCAAGGGCGCTTGAAGATACGGTCACTGAAAATACAGTGGCCTTCATGGTGGAGCCCATCCAGGGTGAAGCCGGGGTTATTGTCCCGCCTGAAGGGTATTTGAAGGATGTCAGGAGGATCTGTTCCGAAAACAATGTAGCGCTGGTTTTTGATGAAATCCAGACCGGTCTGGGACGCACGGGCAAGTTTTTCGCAGAGGAGCATGAGGGTGTGGAATCCGATGTGACCCTGATTGGAAAAGCCCTTTCCGGAGGGTGCTATCCTGTTTCAGCAGTGCTTTCCAATGAGGAGGTGCTCGGGGTGTTCATGCCGGGTGAACACGGAAGCACCTTCGGAGGCAATCCCTTGGCCTGCGCGGTTGCAAGGGAGGCCTTAAGGGTGCTTGTGGACGAGAACCTGGTGGAAAACGCAAGGGAACTCGGGGAGTATTTCAAGGAGAAACTGGCCTCCATTAACAGCCCGGATATTCTGGAAGTCAGGGGCAAGGGGCTGCTGATCGGTGTGGAGTTGAAACACGAACTCGGCGGTGCCAGACCTTTTTGTGAAAAACTTAAGGAAAAAGGGCTTTTGTGCAAGGAAACCCATGATCACGTCCTCCGGTTCGCCCCTCCCCTGGTCATCACCAGAGAAGAGATCGACTGGGCAGTGGAACGGGTGGCCGAGGTGTTAACCTCTACTGATTGAGAGCCTTGAGCGCTTTTTTTATTTTTTCATTTATCATGCCGGAAAGGGCGGCCGCCTCTTTGAGGCTGGCGGCTGTTTCCGGCATGTTTTCATTTGCCGCCTTTTCCGCCCATGAAAAATAAGTCGCCTTGTGGCTTTCATTATGGTCGATCCAGTGTTCAAACAGCCGGGCGAGTTTTTCCTCAAACGGGAGTTCCCCGGTTTCGTCGTGGTCCTGTCGGTCACTATGGTGATTATGCTGATGTTCGGTTGTCATTTGTCAACTCCGTTAAGGTAAGTCTTGAGGTGAACCGGCACGGGCATATAGCCGTGGATCGGCTTCCATACACTGTATGCACTCATTTCTATGCCGCAATAAATAATAGAAACCGGCCTGTCTGCCGACACCACCACCACAATAACATCGTCATGTTCACAAGAGAACCGCAGTGCTGAATTGTAGCGCGCTCCCCTTGCCAGATTTTCCCAGTTGGTGGTTTTACCGTCCAAAAGACAGGCAAAGCCGTTGATAAACAGATTCCGCGTTATGTGAAGCGCCCCGTCAATCTTGGTGAGAGAGCAGGCAAGGTCGATATGGTTCGGATCAAGCAGGTTGAGGGGAGGGTCCAGAACATGCCCGGTGAGCTTCATTGGAGTAAGGTTGAGATCGATCACCAGGGTGCAGCCGTGCCGGTTCATTTCCGCATGGTGGACAAGCTCGGAAATGATCTGAAATAGAATCGTGGAGGTTTCGGTGTTGAGGTTGGAATCGAGAAGCAGCTCCTCGAGTTCCACCATTTTGGCCCTCCTTGTGCTGGAGTGAAAGTTGCCGTCGCAGAAGCTGCAGATGGCTTCCGAGCCCATTTTAAGAAAACCGTGATCTCCCATGAACTCAGCTGCAACCGCATGCTCGGGGACCGGCATATCTGATATGCCGATGATGGTGCATCCGTCCGAAACCAGTTTTCTTGTGGAATTCTCCACAGCAAGAAGAAGCTTTCTGATGTGTTTTACGCTGGTGAGTACCGGCTGTTCATGGCGCTGGATTCTTGTCAGAAAAGAAATGTGCTGCACGGTGTCTGGATCTGTGAAGAAAATATCCCCCTTGGGCAGCTCTCCTTCCTCCCTTGTTTTGGATATATCCAGAATCGTGTTCAGAATCGGCGGGATAAGCATCGTGGATGAGCAGAACATGAGCTGATCTTTCCGGTCCACAATATAATCGGCAATGGCCTGAAGGGAATAATTTTTCAGCACGTATCCGGAGGAATTGATGATTACCCGATCGGAAAAGTAATCTGCGGAGAGCAGCCATGCAGCATGCTCAAGCCATTTTCTGGTGGGCTCCACCGAGCATATGTCAGGATGGTGGTCAGTCAGCCACATCTGGTAAAAAAAGGATTCGCCGCATGCGCCGTAGCTGATCAATCCTGCCAGGGAAAGTTCGTCAACCGGGATCAGGAAACCTTTGGGCTGCCTTTCGATCCTTTCGACAACAGCTTTTTTCCATTCCGGATAATCATCCAGGTAAAGCTCATTGATTCTGGATTCATGTCCTTTAAGAATGTTCTGGGGATCGAATATCTGCAGCGGCGCTCGCACGGTGGGCTGGTATATGACGGCAACCCGGCTGGGGTTTGAAAATTTGGAAAGCCCTTCTGCAAGACCGTTTAAAATGTTGGAAAGGCAGAGGTTGCGGCTGGTGTTCTTATCCTTCATTACTTGCCTGTCCGTATGTTTTGAACTTTTCGATCACCCTTTCCATTTCATCGTCCGAAAGAACCACGGGAGTGCCGATACATTCGGCCTGGTAAGAGATACGTGCCGCAAGCTCGATCTCTTCGGCAGTGTTAAAGGCTCTTTCAAGTGTTTCACCCACTGCAACCAGGCCGTGGTTGGCCAGAAGCACGGCGTTAAAGGTGCCGATGGAAGAGGAGATGTTGTCCGCAAGCTTTTCAGAGCCGTATGTGGCGTACGGAGCCAGCGGGACCTTTTTGCCGGCAAATCCCACAAGATAATGTACTGCGGGGATTTCACGTCCAAGGCATGCATAGGTTGCTGCATAGGGTGAATGGGTATGGACCACGGAACCGATATCAGGCCTTCGGGCATAAAGGGCCAGATGAAAACCCGTTTCGCTTGAGGGGTTCATGGAGCCTTCAGCAACTGAGCCGTCAGGTTTCATCACAAGAACGTTTTCAGGTTCGAGTTTTGTATATTCCACCGAGCTGGGGGTGATTGCCAGAAGTCCTTTTTCACGGCTGAATATGCTTATGTTTCCGCCTGTTCCAGTGGTAAGGCCGGCTTCAAGCATTTTGCGGCCGAATTCAGCTATTCTTTTTCGTTCGGTTTCAAGTACCATATCCTCTTCTTTTTTCATGATCAAACGTGCCTTCTTGATAACGCCTGAAAGGTTTTATTGCAAGTATTTTTTCAATTTTAACAGGTTCGGGTATTGTAAAAAACAGCCATTGCTGTTATGAAAGCTTAAAAAAGGAGTTAATTGAATCATATGAAGAGATCCGCAATCATATTTCCGGTATTTTTCTTGATTTTCTTGTGCGCGTTTCCGGTTTCAGCACAGCAGGATGCACAGCAGGAAAAAAAAGGGTATGTTTCTGATATGCTGCTGCTTACCGTGAGGAAAGGACCTGGAAAACAATATAACGTCATTCGGACCATAAGAAGCGACACCCCTGTTTACATCCTTGAGGAACAGGATAGTTATGCAAGGGTCCGTCTGGAAGACGGGACCACCGGATGGGTGGAATCCCAGTATATTACGTTCGAGTCCCCCGAATCAATGGTAATTGCCAGGCTGCAAGCAAGGGTTGAGCAGCTTCAGGGCCGGGTCAAGGAACTGTCCGGGGAAAAAGAGCCACTTGAGAACCAAATTGAGAAGCTGAAGGCAAATTACGAGGAAAGAATCCAAACCCTTCAGGCTGAACTTGAAACGGTGAAAAAGGAAAAGGCTGAGGCTGAATCGAAACTGAACCGACTGGAAAAGAAGCACAGCGACCTTGTTGAAAAATCCGGCAGTGTGACCCAGGCGTTCGAGGAAAACAGGCAGCTTAAGGAAAAGACAAAGGCCCTTTCCGCAAAGCTTGAGGCGCTGGAAAAAGAGAACGATGATCTTTTAAAGACCGGCATGATCAAGTGGTTCCTTGCAGGAGCCGGAGTTCTGCTTCTGGGATGGCTGGTAGGCAAAAGTATTTCAAAATCAAGGCGGAAATCATCAGGCAGCCTTCTGGGGTAGCGCAGCAAACCCCTTACCGAAGGGGTTCCGTTTCAAAAAAAATGGAGTGAAGCGCCTTGATGGTTTTGTCCAGGTCATCTTCACTCACCAGAAAGTAAAGAGCGGCGTTCGACGTCCCGAAAGAGATCATCTCAATATTGACATCAGCCTCGGACACAGCTGTAAAGCATTTGGCGGCAACTCCCTTGTGATGATGCAGCCCTTCTCCCACAATACTTATCAGGGCGACATTCCGGTTTTTTTCGGTTCTTCTGTAGGGTCTCGGCTTGATTTTCTGGATCGCGGCCTGGCTTATATCAATATCCTTGTTTGACACAAGCAGACTGATACAGGTCTGGGACGTAAGTACGGATTTGATGTTTATGTTTTTGTCTGAAAGACTTGCGGTTATGGTGGAGAGAATTCCCGGCCTTGCACCGATTCCCGAGGCATGGATTTTGAGCACGGAGATATCTTTGGTGTAGGAAACACTCTTGATAACGGTTTCGGTCCTGTGGCCGGACCCTGTGATCAGGCTGCCCCTGGCATCGGGGTTGTAGGTGTTTTTGATGGCAATGTCGATTTTACACTTTCTGACCGGTTCAACCGTCCTGGGATGCAGGATGCCGGCGCCTGTGTAGGCGAGTTCAGCCGCTTCCATATAATTGAGCCGGGGAATCAGTTTCGGGTTGTCGATGTTGTCCGGGTCCGCGGTCATAAATCCTTCGGTATCCTTCCAGATTTCAAGGAGATCCGCCTTGACGGCAGCGGCAACAGCCGCAGCGGAGTAGTCGCTTCCGCCCCTTCCGAATGTTGTGATTTCCCCTGTCTCGCTGATACCGTAAAACCCGGGTATGAAAATGATTTCATTCTTTGAGACATGGGCTTTGACCTGCGGAGTCAGGTTTTCAGAGGTTTTTTTGATAAGGGCGGTGGCATCCGAGTATTTTCCGTCGGTAATTATACCGGCCTTGTGGGGGTAAATGCACACTGCTTTTTTCCCCCGGCTTGTAAGGGCGGCTGTTATGATCAATGCGGAAAGCCGCTCTCCATAACTTGACAGGATGTTGTGCATCCTGGGTGTGGCTTCCCTTGTGAAGTTGATGCCGAAGTAAAACCGCTCGATTTTTTTGAGTGTGGATGAAAGCGTCCCGTTGAGAAGTTCAAGCTCGGCCCCGTTTTTCACAAGGTGTTCGGAAAAGGAGCGGTGACGCCGGGAAAGCTCTTCCATAACCGGGAATATGGCGTCTTCGCTTTTCAGTGCGGTTTCAATACCTGAAACAATGAGATCGGTAATACCGGAAAAGGCGGAGAGAACGAAAATGTTCCCACCGCCTCTTTCGGCAATAAGATCCACTATATGCCCGGCAGCCTTTTCATCTTTAAAACAGCCGCCCCCTATTTTAATAACTTTCATGCAGGCTAACTTATCACGTTGATGCCTTTTTTAGCAAGCTGATCCATCATTTTTTGCGCCCCTGCAAGCTTGTTTCTGCTGGCTTTTATGACCCGGTCCTCAGCCTGGGTTGCATACAGGGGATTGTGATCGTAATCAAAGTGTTCCAGAACTTTTTCCGAGGCATCAGCAAGCACCGCCCTTCCAAGGGGGGACCTTGTGATAACTGTTGTCCAGCCGTGATCCGCACCGAGACCGCCAAAGGAGATATCTGCATATTCGGCTGAAAAATCCTCACAGAATGAACAGGCTGTCCGCTTGAGCTGCTGCATGTCCTCAAGGGGAACCTCCCTTTGCTCTCCTGTGGAAAGATTGAACAGGAAGTTCTCTTTTATGTTGATTTTTTCTACATCATCCATGCGGAAATGGTATTTGTCTTCGATTTTTCTGATCCTGCTTCCATGGAAAATGTAGTTGCCTGAGCAGAAGAGTCCGAAACAGAACTGGATGGTATCAGAAGGAACCACACCAAGCACCTGCATTTTACGGATGGTGTTGATCTGGCAGGGTGTGCCCACAAAAGCTATCTTTTCGATTCCTTCTTTCCTCAGCTCTTTCAGCGCCTTCACAGACGGGGAAAAGGTTGAGTATGTCTCGGCGAATGCAGGCATTCCCTGGGAGTGGTCAAAGTGGGAGCCTGCGGAATCCATGATTTCCTCCCGGGTTGTGGCGAGCCAGGGTACTCTTCCCCTGTCAAGGGATTTTGACACCACGGCACCGTTGATGCGGCCGGTATCAAACAAATGAAGCAGCATTGCTGTAACCACGCCTCCGTCCGTGCCGTTTTCCCGTATGATCAGATCTTTGGCCCGGGCCACTGAAGTGCTGATAATCCTTCCTGCAGGAGAGCTCCATTCCGCCTTTTTTTTGATCTCTTCGTCCAGTTCATGGGTTTCCGGGCAGATCATGTAACAGATCCCGCATTCGATGCATTTTTCAATGTCGCTGTAAAAGGGTTTTCCGTCATCGTCAAGATCAAGTGCCCCGTAATTGATGGCTGAACAGAATGTGACGCAGCCTCCGCATTTGTGGCATCTTTCCTTTTTCTGTACTTCCTGTATCAGGTTGAAAAAGGTTTTCATAAAGCCCCTCCTTAGGTTGCGGTTTTGTGTTGCAGATTAAAAGAGCAAACATCATGCCATCGGGCACGTTCCGGAGCCTTTAAATGAAAAGGCCCTTTTCGCAGGGAAACCTGTGCCCTGCATCTTTTGTCCTTCAATGGATTGCCTGTCCGAATTGTCAACTTTGGTTGACTTGAAAAAGGCGGATAATATCACGGGGATACCGGAAGGTCAAACCGGCTTGAAAGGATTTTCATTTAAGCTTGACAAGTAGTTCTATTTGGATTTATCAAAATAAACATTGGTTATTCTTCTGAACAAAAAAATCAGCAAGGAGAAAAGCATGGCCCGAAAAGAAAGCAGTGTAAGCCGGATCTGGGTTGATTCCTACGAAAAAGGGGTCAGCCCCGAAATTGAATATACTGATATGATTCTGCCGGAATTTCTTGAACGGTCCGCGGAAAACCTGCCTGATCAGCCCGCTCTGATTTTCCAGGGGTACACGGTGTCCTACAGTGAGTTAAACGATATGGTCGCCCGGTTTTCAGCGGTTTTAAAGGATTTCGGCATAGGAAAAGGAGACAGCGTTGCCATTCTGCTCCCCAATACCATACAGTGCGTTGTTGCGTATTATGCAATTTTGAGGGCCGGTGCGGTGGTGGTGATGAACAACCCCCTGTATACGGACAATGAACTGGAGCACCAGTTCAACGACTCCTCTTCACGGCTTTTGATCACCATGGATCTTCTTGCGGACCGAATGGTCGGGCTGAGGGAGAAAACCTGTATCGAGAAAATAATTTATACTTCACTCGGGGATTATCTTCCTTTTTTCAAGGGCCTCCTTTTTCCCCTGGTGGCGAAAAAAAAGAACCTTTCCAAAAGCGTGTCCCCGGCGGAAGGTCTTTATCGGTTCAAGGATCTTCTTGAACAGTATGAACCGGATGAAACAGGGGTGAAGGCAAGCATGGATGACATCTCCATGTACCAGTACACCGGCGGAACAACCGGAGTGTCAAAGGGAGTGATGCTTACCCACCGGAATATCAGCTACCAGGTCCAGCAGCTCAAATCATGGTTCCCCGAATTCGAGGAGGGAAAGGAGACCATGCTCGGGGCCCTCCCGTTTTTTCATGTTTTCGGGATGTCCGTGTCAATGAATCTTGCAGTATACCTGGGCTGGACCAACGTGCTTGTGGCCAAACCCCAGCCCGAAGCCCTTCTGGAGGCGATCAGCAGATGGAAGGTTACGTTCGCTCCGCTTGTGCCCACCATGTATATCGGAATGCTCAACCACCCGGACATTGAAAATACTGATCTGACAAGCGTTAAAGGATGTTTCTCAGGAAGTGCGCCTCTGCCGCTGGAGGTGATAAGCGAGTTTGAAAAAAAGACCGGTGCTGTTATTGTTGAGGGATTCGGATTGACCGAGTCCACACCGGTCACCCACGTCAACCCTTTCAGAGGCAGGCGGAAACCCGGGAGCATCGGGCTGCCGATCCCTGATACCGAATGCAGGATAGTGGACATGGAGGACGGTGTAACCGATGTTTCCCCGGGAGAATCAGGGGAGCTTCTTCTGAGAGGTCCACAGGTGATGAAGGGGTATTTGAACAAACCAGAGGAGACTGCGAAGACACTTACCCGTGATGGCTGGCTTCACACCGGGGATGTCGCCCGGATGGACGAGGAAGGGTACTTTTATATTGTGGACCGGATCAAGGACATGATTATTTCCGGGGGTTACAATGTGTATCCCAGGGACATCGAGGAAGTGCTGTACGAGCACCCCAAAATCGTCGAGGCATGTTGTGTGGGCATTCCCCATGAAAAGAGGGGGGAGGCTGTTAAAGCTTTCGTGGTGCTCAAGCAGGGAGAGAATCTCACACAAAAGGAGGTAATCTCCTTTTGCACTGACAGGGTGGCAAAGTACAAGCTGCCTGTTGAAGTCGAATTCAGGCATGAGCTGCCAAAGTCCAATGTGGGCAAAATACTGCGCAAGGACCTGAGAACCAACGATATATGAAGGTCCTTGATAAATTGCAGGCAGCAGCCGCTCCTGTATAACCTCAGGCCGGGTCCCGCAGTCCGGGTGGATTTGCGGGGCTTAGGCTCATTTACGCCGTCATGCCGGTCAATTTCTTCTGTTTCCCCTTTGCCTGTTGCCCTTTACCGGGTAAGGCTGGAAAAACGGCTGGTAATCCTCGTATTCCGTGGTGCCGCCGCCCCGGACATTCCCGCCCGGTCGGTTGGTCCGGTATTCCCATACAGAGGATTGTTTTTTCTTGATTTTTTTATACCCGCCGTAGTTCTCGCGCATTTGAGGGTGGACCCAGTTGGGTGAGGGAGGCTCTTTCGCCTCGTTGGCGTCGGCAGCCAGCCCGGGCGAGGCGGGAATTAAAAAAAATATTGTCAAAAAAATACCGGTCAAAAGTTGGTTTCGCATGGCGGAAATCTTTTATTATGACTTGTTTTATTCTGTTATGAATTCTATATTAAATCCTTTTAAACTGAATATCAATGATAATGATATAATCTGAATTCCAGGGAGTCTAAAATATGGCATTTTCCGAATACACAACTTCTTTTACGGTAAACGGCACCAAGTATGAAGCGGTCAGTTATGACCGTGCGTTCAGGGAGAGTAGGGACCGTCTCCAAAGGGTGCCGTTTTCCGCACGGGTGATACTGGAAAACCTGATCCGAAACCTTGACTCCGGATATGTGGATCAGTCAGACGTGGATGCCTGTGCAAGGTTTTATTCTGCAAAAAATTCAGATTCATCCGTTCTTGTTCCCTATTTCCCCGCCCGGGTTCTGATGCAGGATTTTACAGGGGTTCCCGCGATTGTGGACCTTGCTGCCATGCGGGATGCACTGGCAGACGCAGGTATGAACCCGGATCGGATCAATCCGGCGGTGCCTGTGGATCTTGTGGTTGACCATTCAGTACAGGTTGATTACTACCGTGATAAAGAGGCGTTTGAGTTGAACGTGAAAAAAGAGTATGAACGGAACAGCGAGAGATATCGGTTGTTGAAATGGGGCAGGGAAAGCTTTGACAATTTTAGGGTGGTTCCGCCCGGTTCAGGGATCTGCCATCAGGTGAATCTTGAATACCTTGCAGACGTGGTTTCGGTGAAAACCGTCAACGGCCGGAATATCGCCTTTCCTGACACACTCGTCGGGACGGATTCACACACCACCATGATCAACAGCCTCGGCGTGCTCGGCTGGGGGGTCGGCGGAATCGAGGCAGAGGCGGTTATGCTGGGCCGGCCTTACTATATGAACCTTCCTGAAATCGTGGGGGTCAGATTGACCGGACACCTTGGGAGGAATGTCACTGCAACCGACCTGGTGCTCACCATCACCAGGATTCTCCGGGAGGCCGGAGTTGTTGAAAAAATCGTTGAATTCACCGGTCCCGGCCTTGACGGCCTTTCACTCACCGACCGGGCCACGATTTCCAACATGTCTCCCGAGTTTGGCGCGACATCCGCATTTTTTCCCATTGATGACAGAACAATCGATTACCTGGAAAAGACAAACAGAAAACAGGAGGCGGCCCGGGTTAAAGCATATGCACGGCACTGCGGCTTCATGGCGTCCGGGAACGAGGATCTGCTGTTTTCCAGGACAATCGAGGTGGACCTGGCCGCGGTGGAGCCTTCGATTTCGGGTCCGGCAAGGCCCCAGGATCTGATTTCCCTGTCTGATGTGAAAACCAGGAAAACCGGATTGTCCGGAGAAAAACAAGGCGCCGGCCTGCACGGGCTTTCGGACGGCTCCGTGGTGATCGCAGCCATTACATCCTGCACCAACACTTCAAACCCGGGCGTGATGATGGGAGCGGGGCTCCTTGCCGGAAATGCCGCACGGAAAGGCCTTGCCGTGCCTGAGTATGTTAAGACCTCACTTGCTCCGGGGTCAAAGGTTGTGATCGATTACCTTGAAGCCGCAGGGCTGCTGGAAAGCCTTGAACAGATAGGGTTTCACAATACCGGATTCGGCTGTACAACCTGTATAGGCAACAGCGGACCACTCGACAGCGAAATTGCATCAGCCATCAAAAAGGCAAATCTAAACGTGGCTTCGGTTCTCTCCGGAAACCGGAATTTCGAGGCTCGGATTCATCAGCTCGTAAAGAGCAACTACTTAATGTCCCCTCAGCTTGTGGTGGCATTCGCACTTGCCGGAAGGGTGGATATAGATTTTAAAAAAGAATCCCTGGGAAATGACCCGGACGGAAACCCGGTTTTTCTTGCGGATATTTGGCCGGAAGACCGGGAGATTGATTTGTATGTTCAAAGGTATGTCAAAACGGAATTTTTTGAAGCCGGGTATGCAGAAATTTTTAAAGGGGGGAGGCTGTGGCACGAGCTTGAAGTTGAAAAGAGCATTACATTTGACTGGGATGAAAATTCCCTTTACATCAGAAAACCGCCGTTCTTCGACCACATCCTGAAATCCTCGCAAAAGGCCGAAGATATCACAGGTGCAAGGGTGCTTCTGGCGCTTGGTGACTCTGTTACCACCGATCATATATCGCCGGCCGGTGAGATCCCCGGGCACTATCCCGCAGGAAAGTACCTGAAGGAAAACGGGGTGGATGAGGAAGACTTCAATACCTACGGCTCCAGGAGAGGGAACCACGAAGTCATGATGCGGGGAACCTTTGCCAATATCAGGATCAGCAACAGGCTTGTTTCAAGCCGGGGTGGATATACCATTGCATTCCCGGATGCATCAGAGCGGTTCGTATTTGATGCGGCAGCTGCGTATCAAAAAAACTCCGTTCCGCTGATCGTTCTTGCAGGCAGGGAGTACGGGACAGGATCATCCAGGGACTGGGCAGCCAAGGGGACGAATCTTCTGGGTGTCAAGGCCGTGATCGCAGTATCGTTTGAGCGGATTCACAGAAGCAATCTGGTGGGTATGGGTGTTCTGCCCCTGGTGTTCAAACAGGGTGAAAATGCAGATACATTGGGCCTTGAAGGGGATGAGGTTTTTGAAATATCCGGCATATCCGGCATTGAGCCCGGCAAAAGACTGCAGGCAAAAGCAGTGAAAGAGGGCGGAGAAACCGTCGAATTCGAGGTGGAGGCCAGGCTCGATACGGATATGGAGGTGGCGTATTACAAAAGCGGCGGCATTCTCCATTATGTTCTGAAAAATATTCTTACCGGTTCCGGGTAAGTTCGGCAAACGCCTTTTGAAGCTCCCTGGTAACCGGACCCGGAGAGGCGTCCCCCACGGGGTTGCCGTTCCATCTGACCACCGGCGTGATTTCAGTATGGGTTCCAAGGATCATCATTTCATCCGCTTTGGCAAGTTTGGATTCGAGCACCGGATATAGCTTTGTTTCGATGCCGATGCTTCTGCAGAGCCTGAGTGTCACATCCCTGGTAACGCTGGGTAAAATGTTTGGGCCTTCAGGGTGGGTGTGAAGCACTTTTCCGAACACGGCACAGAAGTTTGTATGAGAGCCTTCAGTAACCGCGCCGTCCCTGACGAACAGTATCTCTTCAGCGCCTTCAGCATTGGCTTCCTGGCATGCCAGTACATTGGGAAGAAGGGAAACGCTTTTTATATCGCACCGGTTCCACCTGATATCAGGCCGTAAAATTACGTTGACTCCTGTTTCCTTTTTCCGGGCATCCTCTTCATAAGGTGTCACGGCCACGTATACGGTGAGCGGGGTATCCTCTCCGGGGAACGAATGCTTTCTCGGGGCTGCTCCCCTGGTAATCTGGATGTAACAGGAAGCATCCCTGCCTGTGAGATGATTTTTTTCAATCAAAGACCGGCAGACCTCTTCGAGCTGCATGGTGTCGAATTCCTTCATTCCCACTTCGGCAATACTGCGCCGGAGCCTGGCAAGATGAGTTTTGAGTTCAAAGGGCTCTCCATGGTAGATTTTGATGACCTCGTAAACCCCGTCTCCGAAGAGGAAACCCCTGTCATCCGGAGATATGGACACGTCTTTTTTCTGCATGAAACCGCCGTTGAAAAAGACGGTTGTGTTTGATTCCATTGGATACGGCTCCTGTTTTTTTAAAATTTTCCTTTATTCAAATTGAGTATATGTTATAAGCTAACTTCTGGTTTGAGATCAATAATATTAATTCTAAAAGAGAGAAAAAAATGGATAATCCCAATTATACATTTGAATACGGTGTTTACGGAGAGACAACCGGACTGACCATTAATCTTAAGGGACCTGATATCCTGAGATACAACAACATCAGTAAAGGGACCGCTTTTACCCAGGCGGACAGGGACCGGCTCAGGCTGAACGGTTTTCTCCCGCCCCGGGTTAAGAGCCTTGAGGAACAGGTCAAGTCATCCCTGAGCATAATTGATGCCAAGGAAAACGATATCGAACGGTTCATATATATCCGGAGCCTCTTTGACAGGAATGTGGTGCTGGCCCATGCCGTGATTGCAAGCGATATTACCCGTTTTCTCAGTATAATTTATACACCCACGGTGGGCAAGGCGTGTGAAAACTATTCCTCCATGTTCAGGCGGGCCAACGGCATTCATCTGTACCCCGGCAACATTGACAGGGCTGAGGAAATTCTTGCCAACTATTCGGACAAGGATATAAGGATAGCGGTTGTTACGGACAACCAGGGAATTCTGGGGATCGGGGACCAGGGCGCAGGAGGCATCGCCATCTGTCTGGGCAAGCTGATGCTTTATACCCAGGGTGCGGGGATCGCTCCATGGCACTGCCTGCCGATCTCCCTTGACGTGGGTACTGACAACAAGGATCTCCTCAATGATGTCAAGTATCTGGGGTGGAGGCATGAGCGGCTGAAAGGAGATGACTACCTTGAATTCATGAGCAAATTCGCTAAGGCATTCAAGGCTGTTTACCCGGATGCGCTCTGCCAGTGGGAGGATTTTTCAAAGCAGAATGCCTTTACCATCCGGGATGCTTACATGCATGATATTATTTCGTTCAACGATGATATTCAGGGAACCGGCTCCATCGCCCTTGCCGGCATAATTGCCGCCATGAAAACGAAAAAGGAAAACATTACAGATCAGGTGTTCCTGGTGCACGGTGCCGGCGCAGGAGGCATCGGGATCGCCGAGCAGATCCTCACGGAACTTATGGAAAACGGGCTTTCAGAGGCTGAGGCGCGTTCGAAAATTTTTACCCTTGATTCAAAAGGGATTGTCACAACTGACCGGGATGCGGAGTCGTACAAGCTGAAGTTTGCCAAGGACCCGGCTGATCTTGAATGGCTGAAAAACCCTGAAGACAATACCCTGCTCAACGCAGTCAAAAATCAAAAGATAACTGTTCTGATCGGGACCTCGGGGCAGCCCGGATGTTTTACAAAAGATGTTGTGGATGCCGTCTCCTGTAACACGGATCGGCCTGTAATCCTGCCGTTGAGCAACCCCACCTCCAAGACCGAGGCTTTCCCTGAACAGATTTATGAATGGACAGGTGGAAAGGGGCTCGTGGCCACCGGCAGCCCTTTTGACCCGGTTGAATTTAATGGCAAAATTTACCGGATCGGCCAGATGAACAATGCATTCGTGTTTCCAGGTGTCGGGCTCGGAGTTATTGCCTCGGGCGCGTCCAGGGTACTGCCGACCTTTTTTTCCGCAGCAGCCCGCGCGGTTGCCGAGTTTATAAGCGAGGAGGAGATTGAAGACGGCATCCTCTGTCCCAATCTTGATGATTTGCGGAAAGTATCCATTAAAGTGGCCCGGTATGTGGGTGTTGAGGCGATCAAAGGCGGTGTGGCAGACAAAGACTGTGCATTTTCCGAATTCAAGCACAACTGCGACGAGCAGCGTCTGAATGAGCTTGTGGAAGGCATGTGCTGGAGCCCGAAGTATTTTCCGGTAAAATAGGACGATGTTCAGACAGCTAAAACAGTTTATTCACGAACGGAACTCCGCGGTTTCCATACCGGGAACCGGAGGGGAGAAGACCGCCTATACTGCGGCGGGTCTGTATTACCTGTCAGACCGCCCTTTTGTGATAATTCTGCCGGACCAGGGTGAGGCGTTGAAGTTTGCGGACCGTTTCAGGTTTTTTCTGCCTGAAAAACATGATGAGGTGATTTTTTTCCCTTCCTACAATATTCTGCCTTTCAAATCCCTGTCATACCACGGGAAAACCGCTGCCAGCAGAGTAAGCGCGCTTTACAGGCTCATTAGCCCGGGGTCTGGGAACCTGGTTGTGATAACAAGCATTGACACGCTGCTGCAGAAAGTGATTCCCAAAGAGAAGCTTTCCGGTTTTGCCGAGCCTGTGGAAGCGGGTGAGGAGATTGACAGGGCGGGCCTGATTTCAAAGCTTGACGAGTA
Organism: Desulfobacteraceae bacterium; assembly: GCA_041685935.1. GTDB lineage: Bacteria > Desulfobacterota > Desulfobacteria > Desulfobacterales > Desulfobacteraceae > JAIPEK01. The sequence continues at coordinate 22,432 of JAWLES010000018.1, forward strand.
CGGTTACACCCGCACCTCCCTTGTGGAGGATGTGGGGGAGTATGCAGTAAGAGGCGGGATCATTGATTATTTTACTCCCCTGGATGACAACCCTGTAAGGGTGGAGCTGTTCGGAGACATGGCCGAGTCGTTGCGAACCTTTTCCCCGGTTTCCCAGCGGGGGATCGGTGAAATCAGGGAGAGCACCATCATACCTGCCGGCGAAGCGGTGATCGAACAGAAATACATTGCCCATATTCTCGGGAGACTGCGCCAGGAAGGGAAAAGAGCCGGGATCGACAGTGCCGTCGTACGCGAGCATGTGGAAGAGATAAGGGAAAAGGGGAGGTTTGCCGGGATCGACAGTATGCTTTCCATTGTATACCCGGAGCTGGACACCCTGTTTGACTATTTTCCGGAGGATGCGCTTTTCATGGTGGATTCTCCTGAACTTCAGCGCGAAAAGGCGGAAGAATTCGAAGAACAGGCCCTGAAAAATTTTGAAAACGTTAAATCGAAAAGCCGGCTCTGTGTAAATCCGGACACCATTTATACACCGTATGACACGGTTCTGGAAAAGCTGGGCGAGCAAAAGCCCGTGTATTTCAGAACACTCGGCCTTTCAGGGCATTCGGAACCTGCTGCAGTTTATGATACCGGCACGGTGTTTGCCGACAATACCGAACTTGTGGCGGAACTTAGAACGGCCGACCGATCGGAAAACCTTTTAAAGCCTCTTGCGGACTGGGTGGTTAAGAAAAGGGATTCAGGCTTCTGCGTTAATCTCGTGACGGGCGGCAGGGGTGGAAAGGAAAGAATTGCCAGGCTTCTGGGGCCATACGGCCTGGAACCTGCGGAGCCGAAGGCGCAGGGTTTTTTCACCCGCTCTAAAGCAGGTGTGTTTTCCATGACCGGTCCCCTGGATTCAGGCTTTCTGGATAAGGAAAACCGCCTTGCCTTTGTTACGGAAACCGAAATTTTCGGGCCTAAGCGGACCAGGCCGAGAAACAGGTCGAAACGGGATGTCAAATCCGAGTTCATCGCACCTGAAGAACTGAAAACCGGGGATATCGTTGTTCATATGGAACACGGCATCGGAAGGTACGAGGGGCTTACCACCATCAGCGTGGACAACATCAGGCAGGATTTCGTGCTGATCACCTACCAGGATGATGACAGGCTCTATCTTCCTGTGGATCGCATGGAGGTGATTGAAAAGTATGTTGGGGTGGAAGGGTATACACCGATACTTGACAAGATCGGCGGGAAAACATGGGAAAAGTCCAAGGCAAAGGCCCGGCAGGAGGTGGAAAAACTGGCCGGAGACCTGTTGAACCTGTATGCCGAAAGAAAGGTCCAGGATGGCTTCTCCTTCAGCAGGCCGGACAGTTTTTTCAATGATTTTGAAAGCTCTTTTCCATACGAGGAAACTCCGGATCAGCAGCAGGCGATTGATGATGTGCTCCTTGATATGGAGCGCAGTGTCCCCATGGACCGCCTGGTGTGCGGTGATGTGGGGTATGGAAAGACTGAAGTGGCACTGAGGGCCGCGTTCAAGGCGGTGAATGACGGGAAACAGGTTGCGGTGGTAGTGCCCACCACTCTTCTGGCTGAACAGCATCTGAAAACTTTCACGGAACGATTTGAAGGGTACCCGGTTACAGTGGCCGGCCTGTCCAGGTTCAAGAGCAGAAAAGAACAGAACGATATTCTCAGGCGTCTCGAATCCGGAACCCTGGATGTGGTTATCGGCACGCACCGGTTGTTGCAGAAGGACGTAGCGTTCCATTCCCTGGGGCTTCTTGTAATAGACGAGGAACAGAGATTCGGGGTCAAGCACAAGGAGCGGATAAAGCAGAAGCGGAGCACGGTGGATGTTCTTGCGCTTACAGCCACTCCGATTCCCAGGACTCTTCATCTTTCGCTTACGGGATTGCGGGACATAAGCGTCATAAATACTCCGCCCGAGGACCGGCAGCCCATAGTTTCCTACATCTGTGAAAATGATGACACAATCATTGCTGATGCTGTTAGAAAAGAGCTGGAGAGGGGAGGGCAGGTCTTCTTTGTCCATAACAACATCAAGAGCATTTTCAAAAAGTCGGAAAAACTGAAAGAGCTGGTTCCTGAAGCC
>JAWLES010000019.1:0-23953 GCA_041685935.1 Desulfobacteraceae bacterium
GATGTCCACAATGTCAAACAGGGTGGAATTGTCAATGAAAATGGAACTCAGGATGGACTCCTCGGCATCCAGATCATGGGGCGGTGTCCGGTTTAAAAGTGGGTCTTTTTCCTGTGATTTTTTTGAGCCGGATGTCAAATCGTTTCAATCCCGTGAGGGTAATTTTATGAAAGTATACTCTCTATTTACCGGCATCAGCCGATCCGGTATAACCATCCGCCATTTGAAACCGCTGCCGGGCTACACCGGATCGTCTGCCGCCTCCGGCAGGAACTTTCATACTTTGTTGTGTCCAAAAGGACATACCTGCCTGTTATGTCCGACTTACTTTTCTTCGGGCTCCACTTTAAGTGTGATTTCAGGCTCCACATCCTTGTAAAGGCGTATGGGTATCTTGTACTCGCCCACTTCCTTTATCGGTTCCACCAGCAGAATGGAACGTCTGTCAACCTGAACCCCTTGACCGTCAAGGGCGTCCTTTATGTCCTTGACAGATACGGAACCGTAGAGCTTGGTTTCTTCCACCACTTTCCGCCGTATGGTGCATTCCACGTCCTGTACCTTTTCAGCCATCTCCTCAGCCAGTTTTTTCTCTTTAGCGATCTGCAGCTCGAGCTTGGCCCTCTCCTGTTCCATGAGCTTTCTCTGCCGGTCGGTGGCTTCCACCGCCTTGCCCTGGGGAAGCAGGTAGTTTCTCGCATATCCGGGCGCCACATCGCATTCAGATCCGATGATGCCCAGTGAACTTATTGTCTCTTTTAATATTACTTTCATTGTAAGCCTCCTGTGTATGATTCACCCCGAAGGGGAAGGGTATCCGATTTACAAATCATTCTTTTTCAAGCTTTCTGAAGTTCAGCCATGTATCGAAAAAACCGAGTCCGATCACCAGTATGATAAGCACCTGTTGAATTACTATCAGGCTGTAAAAAAAAAACCGCAGAACAGCCGGGAAACCCTTTTTTTCGAAATAAAAGGCCAGAACGGCCATCCCCTGGAAAAAGTAAACCAGCATCAGGACAAGTAAAAAATTCCAGCCCAGCAACGCGGCACCCCTGTGGGGTATCAGCGTGATCAGGCTGAAAAGGATTACAAACCAGACAAGGTGGTCGTAGGTTTTCCATCTGTTGAGAATACCCAGCCAGTAAAAGGTGATCCCCTTTTTTTTCAGAATTTTTTTTATCAAAAGGGTGTTCAGCCATGCAATCACGGTGAGCATCACGGTTAAAAGGGCCGGGAGCAACCGGGTAAGGTAGTATCCGATCAACTCGAGTTTGCTTGAAATAAGACCGATTTTCTCTTCGGAAAGCCCCATTTCCGAATAAAGTTGAAGGGAAAATTCAAGGTTTTTCACCACATAGTCCGAAACAAGGGTCAGAAGGTTCTGTCCGGTGGTTACGGTATAGATGATGAGTAAAGCAAGGCAGATGCCCAGGGTGGATGCAACGGTGTAAGCAATGGTTTTTTCCATTGACATTCTGGTTTCAAGGAATTCTCCCAGAACATACCCCGTCATAAGCAGGGCGAAGCAGAAGAAAATATCCACAGTCAGGCCCTGAATGAGGATACCGATGAGAATAACCACCGCCAGGGGAATGACAAGACCAAGGTTCCTTCCCAGTTTCAGCCTGTAGAAAAGAACGGGCTGGGGAAGCACGCAGGTCATGAAAAATCCCAGTACAGGGAGGTACAGCGTTGATACAAAAATCAGCATGCATATGGCGATGCCTGAAAGAATATCTCTGCTTACCGTGGCGGGTGGCGTCTGCCGCGTCAAATCCTGAATCTCCGTTGTTGTTTCAAATGGTTTGCGCTAGAACGATTTTCCCACAAACGGCAGCAATGCAATCTGCCGGGCCTGTTTGATGGAAGTAGCCAGCTGTCTCTGGTGCTTGGAACAGGTTCCGGTGATCCGCCTGGGAATGATTTTCCCCCGTTCGGTGATGAACTGTTTAAGGGTTTTGTAATTTTTGTAATCGATTTCCATTGAGCTGTCCACACAGAACCTGCAGATTTTTCTTCTCTGGTAGAATCTTTTGTTTTGAATGGCCATTCCTGCGTTCCTCCCGGGTGTTAATTGTTTTCAGTATTTTCAGTGGTTTCGGTGGTTTTTTCCGACGGTTCCTGCTCAGCATCTTTGTCCTGTTCGGCTTCCTGCTTCAGCTCTTCAGGATCCACGTCCTTGTCTTTGAGGGTGGTCATGAACTTGAGGATGTTGTCGTCCAGCCGGAAGATTCTCTCCATCTCCATGACCATGTCGCCGTCGCCGCCGAATGTCATGCAGACATAATGGCCACGGGTGTTTTTCCGGATTTCATAGGCAAGTTTCTTGTTGCCCCAGTCATCAAAATCGACCAGGATGCCGTTTTCCTTTGCAACAATGTTTTTAACCTTTTCAAATAGGTCTTTGCGGGACTGTTCCTGAAGATCGGGGTTTGAAATGAAAACAGTTTCGTACTTTCTCATTGTCTCTCCTTTCGGTTTCTCAGCCTGGAAGGCAATGTCCTTCCAAGCAAGGATTCATCATTTTTTTTTATATCCGCCTGCCGGATATTTTTATATAAAACCATTCCGTATACCACACTCCTCGAATTGAGTCAATATGGAATTCTTGAGTTGACATCCGGTGCCAAATTCATTATTGATCCGGAGTGATGCATCAATTTTGTATAACCGCCCAGCCATTTTGGATTTAACGAAGCACGGAAGTTCCGGTAAAGGTGAAATGGCACGGACTTTCATGTAAACGGAAAAATCGGAGCCTTTATGGACCTTGTGAACCTGCTTGTGGATGAAGAACGGAGCAGCCTTATCAAAGAGCTGACATCGGAAATGCCGGACGTGATTCTGAACGAACGGCAGCTTTGTGATTATGAACTTATAACCACAGGGGCATATACTCCCCTTGAGGGGTTCATGACCAGGATGGATTATGAGTGTGTCCTTGATCGGATGCGGCTTGAAGACGGCCGGCTCTGGCCGGTTCCGGTATGTCTCGATATTTCCGAAAACCGGGCTGCAACCCTTGAGGCGGGCCAGTCAGTGGTATTGCGCGATCAGGAAGGTTTTCTGCTCGGTGTCATGAACATAGACGATATCTGGCCGGTGGAGGCGGAAAAAGAGGCGGAGCAGGTTTTCGGAACACTGGATCAGAAACATCCCGGGGTGGACTACCTCTTTAATAAATCCGGCAGGTACTACATCGGCGGAAAGATTGAAGCGCTCAACCTTCCCATCCATTCGGATTTCAAGCAGATACGGCTCACGCCCGGGGAAGTCAGGAACATATTTGACAGGCTCGGGTGGAGCAGGGTGGTGGGGTTCCAGACCCGCCAGCCCATTCACAGGCCCCAGTTCGAAATGACCATCAAGGCCATGAGAAAGGCAAGGGCCAATCTGCTGCTGCTCCCGGTGGCCGGTGTCGCCAAGCCCGGAGATTTTGATCATTTTACGCGGATGCGGTGTTACCGTGAGGTGGCATCCCATTATCCTCCGGATTCCGTGGTAATGAATCTTCTGCCCCTTGCCATGAGAATGGCCGGCCCCAGGGATGCGATTCTGCACCTGATCATAGGCAGGAATTTCGGATGCACCCATTTCGTTATCGGCCATAACCATGCCAGCCCCGGAAGGGACAGCAGCGGAAAACCTTTTTATACCTATGACAACGCCAATTCAGTGGCCCGGAAGGCTGCAGAAGAGATAGGTGTCGGAGTCATCACCTTTGACGAGATGGTCTACCTTCCGTTCGAGGATGAATACCGGGCGGCGGGTGAGGTGGATGAAGGTGCCGAGTCCATATCCATCACAGGGACGGATATACGCCGAAGGATCAGGGCGGGCAGGAAAGTTCCCGAGTGGGCCACTTTTCCTGAAGTGATACAGGAGCTGGAAAAATCATATCCTCCTCCTTCCAAACAGGGGCTTACCATATTTCTGACCGGGCTTTCAGGAGCTGGAAAGTCCACAATTGCAAAGGTTCTGTACGCAAGGTTCATGGAGATCGGCACAAGGCCGGTCACACTGCTGGACGGAGACATTGTCAGGCGGAATCTTTCAAGCGAACTCAACTTTTCAAAGGAACACCGGGACATCAATGTGCGGCGGATCGGTTTTGTTGCTTCTGAAATCACCAAAAACAGGGGAGTTGCCATATGTGCCCCAATCGCACCTTACGCCAAAACCCGGGCTGAAATCAGGAAGATTATCGAGGAGTACGGGGGATTTTTTGAGGTCCATGTGGCAACCCCGATCGAAGAGTGTGAAAAACGGGATCGCAAGGGCATGTATGCCAAAGCCAGGTCCGGGCTTTTAAAAGGGTTCACAGGTGTTGATGATCCTTATGAAGATCCTGTTTCACCGGAGCTGAGCATTGATACCACGGACCTGACCCCTGACGAGGCGGCCCAGGAGATACTTTTGTATATCGGCCAGAGAGGTTACAGGTAGCTTGGGGTCTGCTATGGGTTGTTTGCCCCGGCCTTTTTGGCCTCCAGGACTTCCCACCGGTCATAGAGCCTGTCCACCTCGTCCTTTGCCTGCTGAAGTTCGGAGCAGTGCCTGACCATTCTTTCAGGGTCTTTGATCACCTCCGGAGCCTGTATCAGATCTTCCAGCCTGGCTACTTCGGATTCCGCCGCAAGGATGTTCTCCTCCATGTGCTCGAGCTCGAATTTTTCCCTGAAACCGAATTCAATTTCGTTTTTCCGCTTCTCCTTTTTCTCCCGGTCCCCCTTTTTCGCATCCTGCTTTTTCGGTTTCAGCTGCCCGAATCCCTCCTGTTTCTTCTCCTCGGTGATCTGATCAAAGCTTTTCAAGGTTCCGGCCTCTCCTCTGCCGTCAAGATAGACAAGAGTGTCTGCCACGTGGTCCAGAAGGTATCGGTCGTGGGAAACCAGAACCACGGCCCCTGGAAAGTCAAGCAGGCTTTTTTCAAGAATTTCAAGGGAGGGAATGTCCAGGTCGTTGGTGGGCTCGTCAAAAAGCAGAAGGTCAACAGGCTCGAGCATGATGCGGGCAATGCGTATTTTGGCCTTTTCTCCCCCGGAAAAGCTTTTTACCGGCATCTGGAGCTTGTCAGGGGGAAACAGGAATTTTTTTGCCCATGAAACAATATGCAGGTTTCTGCCGTTGTACACCACAGAATCCTTGCCGGTCGGGCTCAGTGCCTCTTTAAGGGTGATGTCCGGGTCGAGTTCGTCTGCATGCTGTTCAAAGCACGCGGCTTTCAGGTTCTCCGTCCATTTGACCTTTCCGCTGTCCGGCTTTGTCTTTTTCATGATGATATTGATCAATGTGGATTTTCCGGAACCGTTTTCCCCAACGATACCGGTGCAGGAGCCCTTGGTGAGATTCAGGGAAAGGCTCTTGAAAAGATCTTTTCCGTCAACTGATTTGTTAACTCCGGAAATCTCCACGAGCCGCTTGGTTTTTCTGCCGGTTGTGCTGAAATCGATGTCCACCGATGCTGTGCTGCTGTTTCTGCGCTTGACCTGTTCAAGTTCCGATCGCAGGTGTTCGGCCTGGTTGATTCTGTATACGGCTTTGGATGTTCTGGCCTTGGGTCCCTGCCGAAGCCACTGGTCCTCTCTTCTCATCTTGTTGGCAAGGGCGGCCTCCTTTTTCTTCTGGGAAGCCAGAAATTTTTCCTTTTCCTCTGAAAATCTCTCGTAGCCCCCCTTCACCTTAAGGTATCCGCCTGGATACTGTTTGCCTATCTCAATTACGGCATCACATGTATTGTCAATGAACCTGCGGTCATGACTGACCACCATAAACGAGAAAGAGGGGGCTTTCAGTTTTGATTCAAGCCAGAGAATGCCGTTTATGTCCAGATGGTTCGTGGGTTCATCAAGAAGAAGAATATCCGGACGGCATCCGAATGCCCTGGTCAGGCAGAGTCTCTTTTTCCACCCTCCGGAAAGGGTTCCTGTAAGGGCGGAGCCGTCTTCAAATCCCCCCATGCCCATGGCCTGGTTGAGATATTTGGGTATGTCATCAGGATCCGTGCCTGTGGAGCAAAGCCGGTCCTCTATCACCTGTTCCACTGTTTTGGATTCATCTGGCTCATCCTCCTGGGGCACAAAGAGGCATTTTGCCCCGTTTTTTATGGAAACCCTGCCTTCATCCGGGTCTGCAAGTCCTGCGGCAAGTTGCAGGAGTGTGGATTTTCCGCTGCCGTTCCCTCCGATAAGGCCCAGGTTCTCACCGGAGTTGAGTTCGAAATCAAGCCCTGTAAAAAGGTCGTGCCTTCCGTAGGATTTTCCCGCACCTTTAATTGAAATAAGGGGCTGCATTTATTGACCGTCCCCCCTGTCTTGCGTGGAAACCGTCAGGTATCTGTATACCCGGACCATGCGGATGATAAAACCCGTCATCAATGCCAGACTGATCAGAATCATGAAACTGGCTGCAAAGAATGTCATGATAAAGGTGAACGGATTTTCCAGTGAGTAGGAACCGATCAAAAGGTCCACACCGAAAATTGCGAAAAATAATGAAATGCATGTCAATGAGAGTTGGAACACCCACCAGCCGATTTTTTTCATTTGCTCCTTTGTATTTCCTATTCAATTTTATTCAGTCGGGCATATGTATCATACTGAATCGAATATGTCCATGAGTCCTTCCGCCCTGCCCGGAACGTCCCGGCCTAAACTGCCTGCGAATCGGGTGATCAGGGATGTTGAACACCCGGTGAGATCGAACCGGAAAATGAATCAAATTTTTTTGTTGACATTCATTTTTTATCGGAATATGTTGCTACTCAGATAACAACACATCGCTCCGGTAAGAAGGTCATCGACATCAGTCGATATGCACGTACAAAATACGCAAGGACAGGGGAAAAATGTTCACTTCGTGAAGTTTTCTATTGAATATAAACAAAAGGACTGATACTTAATTATTCAGTAAATAAGACTTTCCTGTTCAAAGGGGAAGGGATCGACACCGAACGGTTTTTAACGCAAAAAAAGGAGGAGTTATGAAAAGAGGAATTCTGTTAACGTTTTTGATTGTGTTCGCACTTTCCCTGCAGAGCCTGTACGCCGGGGATATCCAGAAGATACGAATCGGTACGGAAGGTGCCTACCCTCCGTTTAACTACATTGACAAAAACGGGGACCTGGCCGGGTTTGATATTGATATCGCCAAAGCCCTGTGTGAAGCGGCCGGTGTGGAATACGAGTTTGTGACCCAGGACTGGGACGGCATTATTCCCGGGCTGGAAGCCAAAAAGTATGACTGCATCATCGCTTCCATGTCCATTACAGCGGAAAGGGACAAGAAAGTCGATTTTACCAAAAAATACTATCAGACACCGGTCCGTTGCGTGGCAAGCGAGGATGACCAGCTGGATCTTTTCCTAAACGGAATTGAAGGCAAAACAATTGGTGTTCAGAGGGGGGTTGTCGGCGCCAACCTTGCAAGGGCCAAATTCGGTGATTCCGTTAAGATCAAGGCATATGCAACCCAGGATGAAGCGAACATGGACCTTGCCTCCGGCAGGGTTGACATGGTTTGCGCCGATTCGGTCATCCTTCAGACAGGTTTTCTTGATACCGAAGAGGGAGAAGGTTTCAAGTTTTTCGGCCCCTCTTTCAGGGACCAGGAATATCTTGGAAAAGGTATCGGCATTGCAGTCAGGGAGGGAGATGACGATCTGCGGAAACTTTTTAACGACGCCATCGACAAAATAAGAGAAGACGGTACGTATCAAGAAATCAACAACAAGCATTTTACTTTTGATGTGTACGGAGAGGAATAATTAATATCCTTTTGCCGTTCCGGCATAAATAGGAGGCGGATTGGGCGAGTCAAAAAAAGTTGCTGTCAGGGCGGAAAATATTTACAAAAGCTTCGGAAGCCTTGAAGTCCTCAAGGGGATTAGCCTTGAGGCGAATGAGGGAGACGTCATTTCGCTTATCGGATCTTCCGGGTCCGGGAAGAGTACTTTCCTGCGGTGCATCAATCTTCTGGAAGCCCCGACTTCCGGGGAGATCATCGTAGGGGATGAACATATCAGGTTAAAGAAAAACCGCAAGGGAAAGATCGTCCCTTCGGACCGCAAACAGGTGGACCGGGTGAGAACCAAACTTGCCATGGTCTTCCAGCACTTTAACCTGTGGTCCCACATGACCGTGCTTGAAAATATTATAGAAGCCCCTGTCCATGTGCTGAAAGAGAACAAGAAAGAGGCAAGGGACAGGGGTATGGCGCTTCTGGAAAAAGTCGGGATTGCCGACCGGTATCATTATTTTCCGGCCCAGCTTTCAGGGGGCCAGCAGCAGCGGGCCGCCATTGCCAGGGCACTGGCAATGGAGCCCGAGGTCCTTTTGTTTGACGAGCCCACATCCGCCCTTGATCCGGAACTTGTGGGAGAGGTTCTGAAGGTAATGAAGGATCTTGTAAAGGAGGGCCGTACCATGATCATGGCCACCCACGAGATGGGGTTTGCAAGAGAGGTCTCCTCCCATGTGATATTCCTTGACAAGGGTATCATAGAGGACGAGGGGCCACCTTCATACATTTTCGGCAAACCTGAATCGGAAAGGTGCAGACTGTTCCTTTCCAATCTGGTGTAATCCTATTGAGGCGGGAGATCTTGGATCGTGTTTGATCTGGAAGGATACGGACATTTACTGTGGGACGGGGGGCTTTTGACCCTCAAAGTCGGATTGTTCTCGATGGTTATTGCACTTTTGCTCGGCCTGGTCGCCGCTCTTTGCAAGCTTTCGAAAATCCGGATTCTTGATTTTACAGCAGGTCTCTATACCACGGTAATAAGGGGGATACCCGAACTGGTGCTGATTCTTCTGGTTTATTACGGCGGTCCCACTCTTGTCCAGGACTTTGCGGCAATGCTGGGACGTGATATTTATGTGGACCTCAACCCGTTTTTTGCCGGCAGCATGACCATCGGTTTTATTTACGGTGCGTTTGCCACCGAGGTTTTCCGGGGGGCGTTCATGGCGGTACCAAGGGGCCAGATCGAAGCTGCAAGGGCCTGCGGAATGGGTCCGTTTCTTTCATTCCGGCGGATTCAGATGCCCCAGATGTGGCGGTTCGCCATACCCGGACTCGGGAACGTATGGATGGTGCTGATCAAGGCAACCGCCCTCATATCCGTAATCCAGCTCCCTGAATTGATGAGGAACGCGGATGTTGCCGCAAGATCCACCAGGAAACCGTTCACCTGCTTTTTTATGGCATCGCTTATTTATCTTTTGATTACGATTTTATCCCTTGTCTTCCAGCAGTGGGCGGAAAAACGTGCAAACCGCGGTGTAAGAAGAGAATAGGACCAAGTATATGGACATCGGCGTTATTATAGACAGTGTGCCCGAGTTTGCCAAAGGGATCGCGATTACCTTTGAAATCACCGCCATCAGTGTGGCCGTCGGATTCTGCCTTGCCATCGTCCTTTCGATCATGCGTGTGTCCAAAAATCCCTTTGTCTGGATGCCGGTTTACGGGTTTAATTTTTATTTCAGGGGCACGCCGCTTCTGGTTCAGCTCTTTTTAATATACTACGGCAGCGGTCAGTTTCAGGAATTTTTTTCCAAGGTCGGCCTGTGGCATCTTTTCAACGAAGCCTATTTCTGTGCAATCCTTACCCTTACACTCAACACTGCAGCTTATGCAGGAGAGATTTTCAGGGGGGGGATAGAGGGTGTCTCTTTCGGAGAAATCGAGGCTGCAAGGGCCTGCGGAATGTCCGGTGTTAAACTTTACAGGCGGATTATTATGCCGGCTGCGATTCGAATCGCATGGCCGGCCTATACCAATGAAGTTGTGTTTCTTCTCCAGGCCTCCTCTCTTGTGTCCATCATTACGCTAATGGATATTACAGGGGTGGCAAGGGTTGCTGCAGCCAGGACATTTGCGTTCTACGAGCTTTTTCTGTTTGCGGCACTGATTTATCTTGCTCTGGTGTATGGTGTGATTTTTGTTTTCAGGAAAATTGAAACCCGTATCACTGCACATCTTGTACACGAAGCCTCATCATCGTAAATAAATTCGGGAATGTTTTTTTCCGCATCCATTTTTTTCAATACCGCTGAAAGAGCGTGGTTAAAATCATGTTAATGCCCGCATCCAAAGATGCTCGTTGCAGCAAAATTATCAAAGGAGCCCATCGGAATTTCTCGTGAAGCTATAAAATCCTTATGTACGATGGACCCTAAGCATTAAACATTTGGCTCGGACGTGTTATAAAAAAGGAGGCCTTGAATGAAAAGCTACAGGCAGGAACTCTGGTTTGAGGTTCCAACCCGCAGAGCATTCATTAATATAACAGGTGATGTTCAGAAAGCGGTTGATGAAAGCGGCGTGCAGGAGGGCCTTGTCCTTGTTAACGCCATGCACATTACAGCTTCGGTATTTATCAATGATGATGAATCCGGCCTGCACCATGATTATGATGTATGGCTGGAGAAACTGGCTCCGCATGAACCGGTTTCCGGTTATCGGCATAACGTGGGGGAAGACAATGCTGATGCCCACATGAAGCGCCAGATCATGGGAAGAGAGGTGGTTGTGGCGATCACGGGCGGCAGGCTGGATTTTGGCACCTGGGAGAGGATTTTTTACGGTGAGTTTGACGGGGGAAGGAAAAAAAGGGCCCTTGTGAAAATTGTCGGAGAATAGCCTTTGCCATGAAAGTTCTTCTGATTGAGGACGACCAAAAGATTGTTTCTTTTGTTGAAAAAGGTCTCAAGGCGTCCGGTTTTACGGTAGATACGGCTGGTTCAGGGACTGAAGGCCTGAAAGAGGCCCTTTTGAAAAATCATGATACCCTGATTGTGGATATAATGCTTCCCGATCTTGACGGAGTTTCTCTTATCCGCCGGATCCGTGGGGAAAGTGTGAATACGCCGGTGATTATACTGAGCGCCAGAGACCGGGTTGACGACCGCGTCAAAGGGCTTGAGGCCGGGGCTGATGATTACCTGACAAAACCTTTCTCTTTTTCCGAACTTCTTGCCAGGGTCCAGGCACTTATCAGGCGTGCCGGCAATATAACAGACCCCGGTGTTCTCACATGCGGGGATCTTTCCATGGATACCGTTAAAAGACAGGTCAGGAGAGGCGGCAGGGAAATCGATCTTCAGCCCAGGGAAACGGCTCTTCTGGAATATCTGCTGCGGCACAGGGGCCGGGTGGTTTCAAAAAGCATGATCATGAAACATGTATGGGATTACAATTTCGATCCCATGACCAATGTGGTGGAGGCAAGGATCTGCAGGCTCAGGGATAAAATTGATAAAGAGTTTGATACAAGGCTGATTCATACCATCAGGGGAGCGGGATATGTGATGAAAAACAATGATGATTCATAGACCTTCCAAAACGGTTGCTTTCAGGTTGACCCTCTGGTACGCAGGGGTTTTCAGCATTTCGTCCATGGTGGTATTCCTTCTGTTTTATCTGCTTGTATCCAAGACCATTTTAAACCGGATTGACCAGGACCTTGAAGACAAACTCTCCTTGTTTTCCGCTGTTGTTTCCAGAAAAGGGATGGCGGGGGCAAAACACCAGGCGATCATGGAGGCCCAGGCCGCAGGTGAAAAGATGGTCTTTTTCCGGCTTCTTTATCCAACAGGCGAGGTATTCGCCTCTTCCAGCATGGGGTACTGGCGTAATGTTGATGCGGACCAGGAAGCGATTCAACAGGTATTGTCAGGCAGGGAAAAAATCTATAAGACCCTTCGTATCAATTCGCGGAAAGAGAGGGTGAGAATCCTTTACGGCAGGGTTTCAGAAAACGTAATCCTGCAGACCGGCCTTGCCATGAAAACCTATGCAGGCTTTGTACAGTCTTTTAAGGCTGTGTTTTCCGCTGCCATGGCTTTTATTGTTCTGTTTTCAGGGGTTACCGGATGGCTGATGTCGCGAAAAGCACTGTCCGGGGTGGAAAAGGTGACCGCCACTGCCCGGAGAATAACTGGAACAAGTTTGAGCGAACGGGTTCCTGAAACCGGCACCAGGGATGAGCTCGATCTTCTGGCAGCCACATTCAACCGGATGCTCGACCGGATCGAGTCCCTTGTCATCAATATTCGCAGGATGAACGATAATATCGCCCATGATTTGAAAAGCCCGGTTGCACGGATACGGGGGGGAGCTGAAATCGCCCTTGTCCAGGAAGACACTGTTGATGAATACCGGAAAATGGCTGAAAGTACCATTGAGGAATCTGACAGGCTCCTTGAAATGATCAACACCATGCTTTTGATATCCAAAGCAGAATCAGGAGAGGCGGGTTTCAGTTTTGAAACTTTTGACTTTTCCGGGATGGTTGAGGAAGCATGTGAGCTCTTCGAACCCCTTGCAGAGGATACCGGCATTGAATTCAGTTTTCATATCACGGCACCGGTGATGGTGCATGGAGACAGGGGTATGCTCCAGCGTGCCTTTTCCAATCTCCTTGACAATGCATTCAAGTATATCAGCCCGCCCGGAAGCGTTTCAGTGGAACTGACCGTAAAGGAGGGAAACCTGGTGGAAACTGCTGTTGCTGATACCGGCAGGGGCATAGAGGAAAAGGACAAAGAGAAAATCTTTGAAAGATTTTACCGGGCGGATCCGTCCAGGAGCGCAACCGGGACGGGACTCGGCTTGAGCCTTGTAAAAACCGTGGTAGACGGTCACGGCGGAAGTATACATGTTGAAAGTTTTAAGGGACGGGGAAGTATTTTTGTTTTGAGATTACCATATCGTAATGTCCGGGTTATTTAAAAATCATTATTGTGTATTATAATAATTAATATGGAGTCAAAACAGAGAATGTATGGATTGATCCGTACCAAACAAACTGTTCAATAAGGAGGTAGCTCATGTACAACGTAAAAAAGATATTGATTGTATTTTACCTGCTCGCGTTTTCCTTTGTGCCGGTACACGGCGTGAATGCAGAATCGCCTGAACGTATGATACCTGCGGATTTCAGCACCCTTGCGGAAAAGGTTAAGCCTTCCGTGGTCAACATCAGTACCGTAAAAAAGACCAGGGGCGGCGGCCGGGTGTTCCGGCATTTTTTCGGCAGTCCCTTTAATGACAGGGATTTTTTTGAAGAGTTCATGGAACCTTTCATGAGAAATCAGCCGGAAAAGGAGTTTGAGCAAAACAGCCTCGGTTCTGGCTTTATAATAAGTGAAGACGGATATATAGTTACAAACAATCATGTGATCGAAAACGCAGACAGTATCAAGGTCAAGCTGTACAATGAAGATGAATACGAAGCGGAAGTGGTGGGAAGTGACCCTAAAACGGATCTTGCTTTGATCAAAATCGAGGCAGAGGATCTTGAACCCCTCAAGCTGGGCAGCTCCGAAGGATTGAAGATCGGCTCCTGGGTGGTGGCGGTCGGAAGTCCGTTCGGACTTGAGCAGACCGTTACCGCAGGCATCGTGTCGGCAAAGGGAAGAGTCATAGGCGCAGGCCCGTATGACGATTTCATCCAGACCGACGCCTCGATTAATCCCGGAAACAGCGGCGGTCCCCTTTTGAACCTTGACGGTGAGGTTGTTGGCATCAATACCGCCATAATCAAAGCGGGCCAGGGAATCGGATTCGCCATACCGTCGGATCTTGCAGGCGGAATCGTGGATCAGCTGATCTCGTCCGGTGAAGTTTCAAGGGGATGGATGGGAGTTGCCATTCAGGATATTACCGCAAAGCTTGCCGAATATTACGGGATTGAAGAAAAAGAAGGGGTTCTTGTGGCAAAGGTGTACAAGGGCCATCCTGCGGATGATGCCGGACTCAAGGAAGGTGATATTATCAAAGAGGTTGAGGGCGAACCCATCAAATCCAGCAGGGACCTGTCCGCAACTATTGCTGGCCATCAGGTCGGGAAAAAGGTGAAAGTAAAAGTAATCAGAGACGGCAAGGTTGAAAATTTTCAAATAAAACTTGCCAAACGCAGTGATATGGAGCCCGGAAGCCTGGCAGCAGGAGAGGGTTATGACCCCTTCGGCTTTCAGTTTGATGAAATAACTTCCAACAATGCAGGGAAATACGGACTGACTGAGAATGCATCCGGACTGATCGTCACCGACATCAAGCAGGGCAGCAAAGCCGGTAATACCGGTATAAGAAAAGGGGATATACTCAAAGAGGTGAACCGTGTCCGGGTGGACGATATAAAAGATTACAACAAAGTCCTCGATAAGATCGGGGAAGGGGAGTATGTAAGAATGCTGTTTACCCGGAGCAACCAGAGATACCTTGTGGTAACCCTTAAAAAGTAGCAAGCAGCATTGATTGAATGTTCCCGAGTGAGCGCTCCTGTCAACATTATTCGGCAGGGGCGCTTTATGTTTCCACTGTGTTTGCAGGATTCAGGTTCTATTCTATGCGGTATAATTTGTCTTTGGGTTTTAAACTTTAACAGAAAAACCCCTGCTAACTCTTTGTTATCAGGGGTTTCGGGGTTTTGTCGGATTTTCTCGGAACGGCTTGTGGTGGAGCTGAGGGGGATCGAACCCCTGACCTTACGGCTGCCAGCCGTATGCTCTCCCAGCTGAGCTACAGCCCCACAAAAACCTGACTATAAATAATAGAAGCCTATCCATATGTCAATAAAAAAAGTTTAAGCTGTTGAGAAAAAGTTGTGCCGGATAAAAAGAAGATTGACACGGTGTTCAAGTAGATTGTAAAATCCGTGGTTTATTGGTTGTGCATTTTTGCGGTTTGTAAAACAGGGTTATAATTTAAGGAGAAAGGAATGCTGCAGTATTTGCGAGATAATACCGGTTCATGGATCATCAAGATTATCCTTGGGCTTATTGTTGTGGTTTTTATATTTCTTGGCATGGGAAGTCTGGGCTCCAAGCAGGGAGGCCCGGTTGCAACGGTTGATGACGAGTCGATCTCACTGGATGAGTACAAGGAGTCCTATTCCAGGCTTAAACAGGAAATGCGGCAGCGTTTCGGCGGTAATCTCAACCAGGAAGTTATGGACATGCTGAACCTGAAACAACAGGCCATGAACAGGATTGTCAACCGGAAGCTTATGGCCAGGGAAGCAGAACGGCTGGGGATTACGGTATCAAAGCGGGAGCTGAGGGATTCCCTTACAGCTATTTCAGTATTTCAGGATAACGGAACTTTCAGCATGGACCGTTATAAACAGGTGCTTGCTGCCAATCGTATGACCCCTGAATCTTTTGAGGCCTCACAGAGGGAATCGCTGAAACAGGAGAAGCTGAGGGATCTTGTGGTCAGCAGTATAGCGGTTTCAACCCCGGAAGCGGAAGAGTGGTACAAGTATCAGAATACCAGGGTTTCCATTAATTATCTTGCTTTTGACCCGGATTCTTATAAGGATATAGAACCCTCTTCTCAGCAGGTCAAAGAGTTCTATGAAGACAACAAGGAAAATTATAAGACCGAAGAAAAACTTCTGGTCGATTACATTGGTTTTTCTCCTGAGGATTACGCGGATGATGTTGAGGTGAAGGATTCCGAACTGAAAAGGTATTACGAAAAGAACAGAGCTGAGTATGAAGTGCCTGAAAAGGTTGAGGCAAGCCATATCCTGATCAGGACTGAAGAGGATGCCGACCGGGAGAGTATTGAGGAGGCGGAAAAACGGGCTGTTGAAGTATATGAAAAAGCGGTGAATGAAAAGGATTTTGCCGAACTTGCAAAGCAGTACTCAGAAGGTCCGTCAGCTGAAGAAGGAGGATACCTCGGCAAATTTGAAAAGGATTCAATGGTGAAACCTTTTGCTGAAAAAGCATTCTCCATGTCGCCCGGCGATATCAGCAGGCCGGTTAAGACCAGGTTCGGATGGCATATTATAAAGGTAACAGACCGACTGGAAGCTTCCGTCGAATCTTTTGAAGAGGTTAAGGATGATATAAAAGACCGAATTATAAAAACCAGGATCAGTGATCATGCCTATTATGCCGCAGGAGATGCATTTGATGCGGTTATTGAAGGAGACAGCCTTGAGCAGGCAGCACTGTTGACGGATCGAAAAGTGAAAACAGCAGGGCCGTTCACCAGCCAGGGGAAAGGGCTCGACCTGCCTGCCGCATCCGAATTCGCGTCTGAAGCATTCTCCTGTATAATAGACGAAATAAGCGATGTTAAACAGATAGGGAACACATATTATCTTATAAAACCGGTGAAACGAATTCCTCCGAAAATAAGGGATTTTGAATCCGTCAGGCATGAAGCCAAAGCGGACCTGACTTTTAGGCTCAGAAAGGAAGCTGCCGAAAAAGGGGCTGAAAAGATCCTGGAATCTCTGAAAAAGGGAGAATCAATGAAATCCGCTTCAGGTGAAATTCAGCCGGAAATGAAGACTACCGGGCTTTTCAAGCGCCAGGGAGAAATTGAAGGGATCGGCACCTCCCAGGAAGTATCAGAGGCTGCTTTCAAGCTTACAATGGATCAGAAGGTCTGTCCGAAAGTACTGAAGTCGGAAGATCTGTTTTATGTGATCGAGCTTGCCCAAAAGGAGGTGCCGGAAGTGTTGAAAAAAGGCGGGGAAATGGCAGAAATTAAAAGCAGTATATTGTCGAAAAAAGAGCAGGCAGCCTATGCTGACTGGCTGGAAAGCCTGAAATCAAGGTATCCTGTTAAAATTAAATCCGACATCCTTGACAGCTGAATGCAAAAAAAATGGGGGGACCATGTTTCGGAAAATATCGGCCTGTATGATAATCAGCCTTTCGGCTTGTTTTTTGTTTGGATGTGCCGGGGTTCAGAAGGACCGGCCGGTTTTTGAATCAAAAGGGCTGTCTCCGGATCCGGATTTGATTCACGGGAAGCTTGAAAACGGGTTTTCGTACATCCTGTACAATAATTCCACACCCGAGGAACGGGTGAGCATGCACCTTGATGTGCTTGCCGGTTCCATGAACGAAAAAGATGAACAAAGGGGGGTGGCGCACTACCTGGAGCATATGCTCTTTAACGGGTCTGAGCACTTTGAGCCTGGTGAGCTGGTCGAGTACTTCCAGTCCATCGGTATGGAGTTTGGCGCGGATGCCAATGCCCATACCGGATTTTATGAAACCGTTTACGATCTTTCGCTTCCCAAGGGGGATGAAAAAAACTTGTCAGAAGCACTCCTGGTGATGGATGACTATGCCCGAGGCGCACTTTTGCTTGAATCGGAAGTTGAAAAGGAAAGAGGCGTGATTCTGTCTGAAAAGCGTCAGAGGGATTCGGTTTCCTACAGAACATTCAAATCAACCCTTGATTTTGAACTTCCCGGATCAAGACTTGTCAAGCGGTTTCCCATAGGTACCACGGAGTGTATAAATAATACCGACCGGAATATTTTAAAGGATTATTATGACACATGGTACCGGCCATCAAACATGGTCCTTGTCATGGTGGGCGATTTTGATACAGACACTGCTGAAGCTCTTATTGAAAAACGGTTTTCGGATTTCAGCCCCAGGGCCCCTTCAAGAGAAACACCTGCAGACAGCTTTTCTCCGCACATAGGGATAAAACCGTTTTATCATCATGAACCTGAAGCCGGCACCACCAGGGTAACCGTCGAGACGGTTTCGAATGTTCCGTTTGAGCTCAGGGCCCTTGAGCAGCTCAAGGAGCGGACCGTAAAGGATATCGCTGATACCATCCTGGATCATAGGATGGCCGGGCTTCCAAATCAAAAGGACTCTCCTGTTTCCGACACAGGTGTGTATTCCGGTACTTCCCTTAAAACGGTTTCCTTTGCATCTGTTGAGGCGGAAACCAGCCCGGGTGAGTGGAAAGAGGCCCTGGAGACTGTGGAACAGAAACTCCGGCAGGCTCTTGAACACGGATTCACTCAATCCGAGCTGGAGAGGGTGAAAAAGGAATATATCAAAAAGCTCGACCTTGCTGTTGAAAAGAGTGATACACGGAAAAGCGGTACCATTGCGCGCAGAATCATACATCATATAAACAATAAAAAGATTTTTCAATCCCCTGAACAGAGCAGGAAAATACTGAAACCGTTTATTCGTTCCCTGGACGCGGAAACCGTTTCCAGTACATTTTCAGATACATGGGACCATGATCACAGGCTGGTCCTTGTTACAGGAAACGCGCGTATCTCAGATTCAGATGCCAAGGCCCGTGAAATTATCAGGAATGTATACAGCGAAAGCGCCGACCGTCCGGTTAAACCGTATAATAATGAAGATGCTGCAGGTTTCCCGTACTTGCCTTCCCCTGAGGGAAAAGGAGGAATTGACAAAGAAGAGAAATATCCGGAACTTTCCGTAAAAACACTTGATTTTTCCAATTCCGTCAGGCTGAACCATAAGAAAACCGATTTTAAAAAGGGTGAATTTATTTTTTCTGTCGCCATTCCCGGAGGCAGGAAGGTCCAGCCTCCTTCAAAGCCCGGACTTTCAGAAACAGCAGCCAGGGTTGTTAATGAAAGCGGGGTGGGGGGGCTTGATAAAGAACAGCTCAAAAGAGCCCTGGCAGGGACAAGTATAAAATTTGATTTCAATATAACAGATGACAAGTTTACCTTTTCCGGCAAAGCCTCTTCTTCTGAAATTGAACTTTTTGCCAGGATGGTCCGAACTCATATTCTTGATCCGGCATTCAGGCGGCAGAGCCTTGAGCTTGTAAAAAAGCGGTACCGTCGGGAATACAATGAAAAGATGCGCCGGCCTCAGGGGATTATGCGGATAAAGGGAGAGAGATTCCTTGCGGGCGGTGATCCCAGGTTCGGGATGCCTGATGCCGATGATGTTGAAAACATTACAATTGAGGATATTAAGGACTGGCTGCAGCCTTATTTCAGCAGGGCTCCGCTGGAAGTTTCAGTGGTTGGAGATTTTGATGAAAAAGCTCTGGAAAATATAGCCGCACAATACCTGGGAACTTTTGATGAGCGCAGTGATGTCCCTGACTCATACCCTGACCGGAATGGACCTTCATTCCCCGGTGGAGAGACCCTGACCCTTGATGTGGATACCCGGATCAGCAAAGCCGGTATCCACATGGCTTTTTTAACGGATGATTTCTGGGATATACGCCGGACACGGCAACTGAATGTTTTGGCAAGAGTATTTTCCGACAGACTGCGGAAAATTGTTCGTGAAAAACTCGGTGCTGCCTATTCCACTTATGTGTACAATTCACCTTCCAGGGCATATGACGGGTACGGTGTAATGCGTGCTTTTGCAGGAGTGGACCGGGATGATATTGACGACATTGTAAAGCATATGGAAGAAATCGTTAATTCCATGGCGGTGGAAGGAATATCGGAAAAGGAGCTCGACCTTGCAAAAAATCCGGTAATGAACCATATAAGGGACATGAGAACAAATAACCATTACTGGTTGAATTCGGTAATATCCGGTTCAATGATGCATCCGGAACAGCTCGAATGGGCGGAAAGCCTGATTGAGGGTTATAAAAACATAACTGTTGATGATCTTGACCGGATGACGAACTCGTACCTGAATACGGATACAAGCGCAAAAATCATTATAAAACCCAAAACCGGGAAATAGCAGGCCCGGATCAACCAGTTGAATTCTTTATGTTTTTCTGGATATAGTAATCCAGGTCGAAAAGCTGTTTCAGCTCAAGGTCTAAAAATTTGATATGCCGCTTGCGAATGGTAAGGTTGCTGAAAGAGGGGGTGTTGTTGATTCTGTAGTCAGCAACTGTATCAAAGCAAATATCTCCGACATAATATCCCATGCTGCTTAAAAACATGGTCTC
This sequence comes from Desulfobacteraceae bacterium, assembly GCA_041685935.1. Lineage (GTDB taxonomy): Bacteria > Desulfobacterota > Desulfobacteria > Desulfobacterales > Desulfobacteraceae > JAIPEK01. The sequence continues at coordinate 19,705 of JAWLES010000019.1, forward strand.
AATATTTTTACCGTTATCATAGTCAAAATCGGTGTCATCGTCAAAAGCTGATGTATCAATGTATTTAAAAGACAGTCCACCCATGCTGATATCCACGATCTGTCCGATCTTGTAGGATCTCGGGCTGATTGCAGCGTATGCGCCTTCCTTAACATTGTACCGTTTGTGCTTGCGCCTCTCTTTGGTCCTTTTTCTTCCAGCCATGGCCGCCTCGTTTTATGATTTGGAAAGTCCGACTTATCAAAAACTCTGCATAATTTGTACCATGTGGATCATGATACGGTTTTTCCAGGCGGTAAAAAGTTTTGTCCGTTATTGCACCGGTTTGAGGCACGGTTCAGCATGTACGGCATGGTATGTAAAAAAAGTCATGAAAGTGTAACCTTTTTTTCTCAAATTATAACTCTCTTTACTGCTGTGTCTCTGTGAACTGCATTAAGGAGCGGTCCTTTTTTACCCTGGCCGGGTCAAATATTCTTCCGTTGATTGCAATATAGACCCCTTCCTTCAGAATCTGAACAGCGGCAACCGCCGAGCCCAGGTTGAAAAATGCGTCACTCGACTTGAATGCGGCGGGCTCCATGGAACCGGTCAGTACGATCACCTTGCCTTGGATGTGCTTGAGCCGGTTCGCAGTATCCACCATTGTATCGGTTCCGTGGGTAATGACGATATAGCGGTTTTCATCTTTTTTCACCGCTTCCAGTACCAGGTTCCTGTCCTCATCAGTCATGTCCAGCGAATCCTTCCTAAGGATGCTGTTGACCTGGTATTCAAAGCTGACTCTGGCATCCTTGAGCAGCTCTTCCACCCGGGCATTACCGATCTGGTATTCACTCAACTTGTCAAAATAGACTTTGTCTATGGTGCCCCCGACTGCAATAAAACTGATCTTCATTTTTTAAAGCCCCTCATTTTTTCCAGCTTCCTTTGCAAGCTGTTTATATGTGTTCATGGATACGTCAAAATTGAAGCCCCGTGTTTTCAAAAAGCTGAATATTTTTTTTTTGAAGGTCTCCTTATCCAGATGTTCCCACATAATTGCTTTTTTCCGGACTGCATTTATTGCGGATTCATACTCGTCAACACAGGCGAGAGCGTCTTCAATTGCCTGCTCGTCAACTCCCTTGGCGAACAGCTCGTATTTCAGAGCTCTTTTGGACTTGGGCTTGAGTCTCTCTCTGTTCCGGACGAATTCTTTGGCAAATGCCGTGTCATCGAGCAGTTTTTCATCTTTAAGGCGTTCAACTGTATTTTCAACGGTATCACTGCTGAAATTTTTTTTCAACAGGTTTTGCCTGAGTTCAGCCACACTCCTGGGTCTTGGGCCCAGGTACCTCAACCCGGACCGGTAGGCTTTCAGTTCTTTGTCCTTCATGGCAGCTCCATGGGTTTCCAGTCGATGTTGATGCCGGCAAGCCCGGTTCCGGTGTCTGACTTTTGTATGGAATGAAGAGTGTGCGGTGTTCCGTTTTTCCATTCAACCTGGGTTCTGGAGGTGATATGATCCTGGTAAAACGATTCTTTGAAAAATCTTACATTAATGGTTTCAGGGGTGTAGTTTTTCAGGATTTCACCGGGTACCGTTTCCACAGCCCATTCGATATATACGGTGTTATTGACATGCCGGTTGAGATCAAGATCGTGCATTCTGATCTTAAAACAGTGTTCCAGGTCGGTCCGGTCCGGGGAGTTGAGTTTCGGAAAGAGTTGTTCCTCAGGACCCGATGTTTGCGATATCATGGATTCGTCCATGTAAGTGGTCAATCTGCACGGCCTGCCGTTTTTCCTGTTGACCATCACCCACTGCCCTGCAGCCTGGACAATCTCCCGGTCTTTGCTGTCCAGGATTCTGAAAAAACGGTGCTCATAAAGATGGGTTCCGCATGCCCTCCACGTGTTTAAATAAAGGGGCTCGCCTATTCCCGGGTTTTTTCCGATTTTAAGCTTGTACCGGGAAATCACCCAAAAAAGATTATCCTTTGATATATCCATGCCGGATATCTTCAGTTGAGCTGCATGCTCGGCTGCTGCGTCCTGGAGCATGTTGAAAATACCAGTGATCTTGAGACGGCCGAAAGGGCCGATGTTCGAATACCGATTTTGTATACGGACTTTATAGGCGGCAAACGGGCTCACGGAAGCTTCTCCATTAATTTGACAGGTGTGTTTACAATATTTTTCATCACGTTGGTGAGGCCTGTTCCAACGGCTGAGGGGTGCAGCGGCATCACGGAAGGGTTTTCAAACGTTCCTGCGGCCTTCACCGGAATGGATACCAGTTTTCCTCCGAGCAGTGTATTGAGTACCGGAATCTTCTTAATGATCAGGTCAACGGTTTTGAAAGGGGCTACAAGGAAGGTCAGGTTCATTGTCCTTTGAACAGGGAAAACATCCCCTGTGAATATGATCGTCATATCACGGCCGTCGATGATACCCTCCTTTATTTCAATCCTGCTGTTCTCGATATCCGCTTTTATGGATACTGAATTGTAGGCGAAGCCTTTTTGCAGGATATCAGGAAGCGATCCTTCCAGTACCTTGGAAACATTGATCACAGAGAGAATCCTGGAAAGCAATGTCAATCGGAAAATCCGTCCGCGTTCTGAAGTGAACTTTAAACGGCCGGAAACTCTTTCTTTGATACGGGGCAAAGGAGCCTTTGAACTGAACCTGCCGTCAAAGGAATAGGTTTCACCTGTGAGAGCTTTTCCCTTAAACAGGCACCCGGCTGCAAGATGGAGGTCATCCCTTTTAACAGCGGCGGCGTCAGTTTCGAATTTTACAAAATCCCCTTTTTTCACGATCGTTCCGTTAAGTTCAATTCCGCACAGATTCCCTTTCAAAAGGCGTATTATCGTTTGATTCCTCTCTATGTCAATGTCAGCCTTAACATTGTTTAAAACGTAATCCCCGGTATCAAGCTGATTGGTTTCCACATGGACGGATTTGTTGTTCAGCAGGGTTGATATATCAGGGAAATCAGTGCGTTTATTCAAAAGCGGGACAAGATTCAAACGAAAGGCAGCCAGTTTGAAAAAGCAGTCATCACATGAACTGACAACAAAATGATCTTTTTGCGTGAGTTTGAAAAAATCCGTGTCTGATAAAAATTCCCTTGTGAAGATTTTTTCCAGGGTACTTGAACTTAAGTATCCTTCAAATTTGCTTTTTTTGCCGGTTTGCTGAAAATCGGCCCGGGTGGCAGGAAGGTCCTTGATTGAAAGGCGTTTAAGAACAAAGCCGTCCTCTCCTTTCCGGGAAACCGAAAGCACTGCTGCCGGGCCTGATGAAAACTCAAAATTTCCTGTGAAGGAAAGGTTTTCCCGGCTGATTTCAAGCCCGCCCCCTGTGATTTCAAAAGGGGTTCTTATGTTTTTGACAAGGGAGGAGCCGGTCAGATCGGAAAGTGGAGCAATGTTTCTGATCCGGCTTGTGATATCAGTCATTGACACAGTGTTTCCTGAAACCTTAAAGCCGCAGGAGAAAGAAGAGGCGCCGTCTTTGGGCGAAGCTTTCGATTTTACTTTGATATCCCGGGCTTGCCCGGATATCATAATATCTTCTGCTTCGTTTTTCAAAAAAGGCAGGGTCAGGTCCAAAGAATCTATCCATACCGTCCCGTCTTCGGGTGAAAAAGGGAAGGATTCAGTATTCAGCTTTCGTGTGGACAAAAGATACGGAAAAATCTCCTTTATTTTAACAAGAGCTTTTCCTGACCGGATACGGATTGCCGGTCTTTGATCAACCCGGAACTCGACGTTCGTGTTATATATATAGCTTTCCCCGGTTTTCGCAGTAACACGGCTGATTTGAACCTTTTCGTCCTGGTAGCGGAATGTTGCATCGAAAATTTCAACAGGATCATGCATTCTTCCGTACCGCCCGAAAAGGCGGATTTCATCCGCATTAACCTCGGTTTTCAGCTCTTTTCCCTCTTTTTTTACAAGCAGAAGATCAATCCGGGCACTCCCTTTTTTAACAGATACCCGGCCCAGCTCTTTTGTAAGCACGCTTTCATCAAGAAGCCTGCTCAATGTTGCCGGAGCCTCCCGCAAGTCCGCTGTGAGGTCGAATCGGGCTGTAAACGGAACATCCGGTTCCGAAATAAGATTGACAGAAACCTTGCCCTGATGGATCAGGCTGTTGCCTATATTGCCCTTGTCCACAACAATATCCAGGGCGCCGTTCTGCATTGTGGCTTTGCCGGAAACGTTTTCAGCAGTGAGTTCGCATTCGGGAATGTTCA